>CAOJKG010000126.1 GCA_948437815.1 uncultured Mycoplasmatota bacterium | reverse complement strand
TTTAAATATTTTTTCCATATCTTCCACCTATTATAACATTATACCACAAAGAACACGTTTATTATAGTTCTTTTAATTGTTTTCTTTGTTAATTTTTTGTGAAAATTTGGTGAATTATGTATATGTGTGATATAATTATTATGGGTGATGACAATATGCCAGCTACTAATACACATCATTTTTTTACAAAAGATGTTTTTAAAGTAATTAATATTAATGTTAACAAAAAAATTAGTGATAGTGTTGATATTTTTAATTTGTTTGGAAAAAGTTTTGATATCTTATTTTTTAGTAATATGAATTTAGGAAATAAAGCTCATAACTATAATTCTAATTTATATTTTCAAAATATGATTAAGTATATTAGAAATAATAATTTATATAATAATAGTCAGGCTTTAGCTTATCTTTATGGTTCTATTTGTCATTATGTACTTGATAGTACTATCCATCCTTATGTTTTTTATTATACTGGCAGAGTTAAAACTAATGATAAAAGTACGTATAAATATAGAGGTCTTCATACTTATTTTGAATATATGATTGATGCTATCCTTTTTAAGGAAAGAAATAATAAGGATATTTATAAATCTAATTTGACTAAAGAAGTATTTCCAAAAGTTAAATTTTCAAATGATTTACTTAATATGATTGATTATGTTTATTTGCAGACTTTTAATTATAATAAAGGAGCTCATTCCATAATAAAGGGAACTAGAAATTTTAGACTTGTATTTAAATATATTATGTGCTCAAGGTTTGGATTAAAAAAAATATTTTATAGATTTATAGATTTTTTTAGAATTAATAAAACTGATAGATTAAAATATTATTCTTATCATATAAGAAAATTAGATATGAATGTTCTTAATTTGAATCATGAGAAATGGTATTATCCTGTTGATAAAAAAATTAACTATCATTATTCCTTTTATGATTTATATGACATTTCAATTGAAAAAGCTCGTAAATTAATTAACGAATTAGATAATGCCTTAGATAAAGATGAAAAAACTGTTAATAAAGTTCTTCGTGAAATAGGAAATTTGAGTTATAAAACAGGAAAAAGTATTAATAAAAAAGATGAAATGAAATATTTTGCATTTTAAAATGTTAGTAAATTATTATTTATTAACATTTTTTAATAGTAATTTATTATTCCTTTTGTTATTATTTGTGCTAATTTTTGTTGGTATTCAGAAGTTTTTAATAATTCTTTTTCTTTATAATTGGATAAAAATCCACATTCAATTAAAACTCCAGGAATATTTAATTTACTATACATGTAAGTTCTGTTTGGAATACTTTTTATTTTACGGTCATTATTTAATTCATTATTTAATATTTCTTGAATTTTACTGGCTATAACTTTATTTTTATCATTATCATAAAATACTTGAGCTCCATAATATTTTGAGTCATTTAAATAATTTAAATGAATAGATAAATATAAATTAGCTTTACTATTATTTATTAAATTAATACGATTGTCAAAATCGCTTTTTTTACGCCATCTAGCATTTGGTGTCGATAAATCATAATTTCCATCTCTTGTTAATATTACTGTTGCTCCCATTTTAGTAAGTTCTATTTCTAAATATTTACTTATTTGAAGATTGATTTCACTTTCATAAGTTTCATTACTGATTGTGCCAGGATCTTTTCCTCCGTGTCCGGGGTCAATAATGATTATTTTGCCACTTAATGGTAATAAAGCTTTTACTTCTTTATTAATGAATAAGGCACTTATTAATAAAATTATTATTATTCCTATTTTTATTATTTTTTTCATATTAATATATATGTTTAATTATTAAAAAAAATAGCTAAATAGCTATTTAAAAATTATATTCTTCTTTTATTTTCTTTTTGTTTTCTTTGTTGTATCCCACTAATATTTTGTTGTTCTTACTTAATATTGTATCTGCTATTTCATCAAATACTAGTTTCGATTTTTTGGTTACACCATCAAGAGTTATTAATGGTTTAACTTTTCCAGTTTTATCCATAACCATTATACTTTTTTGAGTAGTCATTCCGTATTGTCTTAGTCTGTATTCGTATAACCATATGATATCTTCATATTTTAAAGTTTTAAATCCACTTAGAAAGCTTATAATGTAGTTTTTTGTTAGTATTAAATGAGCTCTTTCATAATGAAATGCATCTTTATCATCAATTTCTGATTCAATTTTTCTTAATTCTTCATCATCAATTTTTTTGAATGAACTCTCTAATTTAACTTTCATAATGATAAATGCTAAAATAAAACATGTCCAAAATAACATACATAAGGCACCAATAACATAAAGAATAATTGAACCTGTATCTTCATTAGTTGAATCTAAATATATATCTCCAAATATTTTGTAAAAAACTTCGTCTGTTTTAATTTTGTCTTCTTCTTTTTCCATAGCATTATTGTAATATGATTCTGCTAGTCTTTTAATATCGCTTGATATTAATTTTGTTTTACCATAAATTGTTACTGGTTCTTTTTCTAAGTCAGTATTTTTTAAGTCATTATATTGCGCTTCAGTTAATGAAACTAT
>CAOJKG010000125.1 GCA_948437815.1 uncultured Mycoplasmatota bacterium | reverse complement strand
TATATCAAAAGAACATATCAAAATCTTTGATATGTTATATAATATTATGTTAGGTAACAAATTCTATATAGTAGATACACTTGAATATTCAAAGAGCCAAGAAGACTACGCTAAAATTTTATTAACTAATTTATCACAATTTAATTTATCAATAGTCTTCTTTTTAGTAAGTGGTATATTTGAAGAAGTAATAAAAGACAATCATTTTTTAAATGGTATGTATAAATCATTGGGTTATGGTATATCTATCATAGAATTTATCAAAGAATTAAAAAAGTATTTATCTGAGTTAGTAGGTAAAGAGATAAAAACTTTAGAAGAAGCAAGACATTTAGTAGATAAAAAAAAGAGTGAAACTCCTTATATACGTTTATTAGAATTATAAATTAAGAAAGTGTTAAACTTTCTTTTATTATGTTATGTTTTAGTGTATAATTAACTTAGGTGATGTAGAATGAAGAGAGTAATATTAGTAGATGGTAATAATTTAATGTTTAGAAGTTATTATGCTACTGCATATTCTGGCAATATTATGAAAAACAGCAAAGGATTTCCAACGAATGCTTTATATGGTTTTGTAAGTATGATGAATAAAATAATTAATGAAGAAAAGCCAGAGTATATCGCGGTAGCTTTTGATATAGGAAAAAACTTTCGTAAAGAAAAATATGATTTTTATAAAGAGGGAAGAAGTGCTACTCCTGATGAATTAAAAATGCAAATGCCTATAGCAAGAGACATATTAACAGCTATGGGAATAAAATATTTAGAATTAGCGCCATATGAAGCAGATGATATAATTGGAACTTTAGCTCATATGGCTGATGAAGACCCTGAAGTATATGCAACTATAGTTTCAAGTGATAGAGATTTATTACAATTAATAAGTCCTGTAGTAGATGTTAAATTATTAAAACAAAAAGATTATATTAGATATAATCCTGAGACTTTTTTACTAGACTGGGGCATAGAACCTATAAAGATTATTGATTTAAAAGCACTCGCTGGTGATTCATCAGATAATATCCCTGGAGTTAAGGGAATTGGCGATAAAACAGCATTAAAGTTATTACAAGAATATGGTTCTTTAGAAGGAATATATGAAAACATTGAAAATATCAAAGGTAAAACAAGAGAAAAGTTAGAAACAGACAAAGAAAATGCTTTTATGAGTAAAGAAATAGCAACCATTTATCGTGAAGTACCACTTGATATTGAATTTGAAGGTATTAAATATTTAGAAACAAATGAAAAAGAACTAGCAAGTATTTATGAAGAATTAGAATTTTACTCTCTTTTAAAAAACTTTGACCGAAAAAGTACAGAAGAAAAAAATATCGAATTTAAAGAAATAAAAGACATAAATGAAGTAGAGCTAGGTAATGAAGTTAGTATATATATAGAATTAGATGAAGAAAATTATCACAAAGGAAATATTTTAGGAATAGGAGTAAGTGATAAAGAACATAACTATTATCTAGAAAGTAGTATGTTAAAAGACTTAATTCCTTCATTAAAAGACAAAGTAGTTTACACATATAATGCTAAGGCTTTAGAAATAATAATGCGTCGAAATAATTTAGAATTAGCTCCTGTAAATTATGATTTAATGATTGCTGCTTATTTAGTAAATGCCTTTACGAAAGATGATATCGCCTATTTAATGAACCCTCAAATGTATAGTGTTGAATTTTATGAAAATAATGCCAAAAATAATTTTGCAGACAAAGAAAAACTAAAAAAAGAAATAGTATTAAAATCAAGATTTATTTATGATACAAGAGATACTTATATAAATGAATTAAAAAAAGAAGCAATGTATGAGTTATTTGCCAATATTGAAATGCCCCTTACTTATGTTTTAGCAGATATGGAGTATATTGGTGTACCAATTGACAGCAACATATTAGATGAAATAAAAGCTGAAGCAGAAGCAAAACTTGAAATAATAACTAAAGAAATATATAATATGGCAGGATGTGTTTTTAATATTAGTAGTCCTAAACAATTAGGTGAAGTCATATATGGTAAATTAGGTATCGCAGTTGGCAAAAAAACTCAAAAAGGATATAAAACCGATGCTGATACTTTAAAAAAATTAATAGATAGACATCCAATCATAAATTTAATATTAGAATATCGAAATTTTAGTAAGATATTATCGACGTATACAATCAGTTTAGAAAATGCCAAATTCCCTGATAATAAAATCCATACAATATTTAAGCAAACATTAACTAGAACTGGAAGATTATCAAGTGTTGAACCAAACCTACAAAATATACCTATAAGAGGAGAAGAAGGAAGAAAAGTAAGAAGAGCCTTTATACCAAGTAATGATTTATTCTTAAGTATAGATTATAGTCAGATAGAACTTCGAATATTAGCTCACATATCTGATTCAAAAGAGCTAATCGAAGCTTTTAAAAATGGTCAAGATATCCATACAAAAGTAGCCGCTGATATTTATGGTGTTGAAGAGGGAGATGTTACTAAATTAATGCGTAGTACAGCCAAAGCAGTAATATTTGGAATTGTATATGGAATAAGTGGTTTTGG
>CAOJKG010000124.1 GCA_948437815.1 uncultured Mycoplasmatota bacterium | reverse complement strand
TAACGCTCTACTAATTTAATATTAACATATTTTTTAAATAAATGCTAGTTTTCTTTTTTCTTGAATACAAATAATTTACTTAAAATATAATTAGCAATTGTAACAATAACTTGAGAAACAAGTTTACCAATTTTATCATTTAGATGTAAAACTGAAACAATAATAAACATCGTAAACATATCCATTAAAAGACTAAGAATTCTAGAGCCTACAAAAGAAGAGGCTTCTTTTAGCATATTTTTATTTTTACTTTTAAAAACGTATTTTCTATTAGTGAAATAAGCAAAAGCAACAGCAAATACCCACGAAATAATATTAGCAATTTGTAGTTCTAATTTTTTATTAGGATCTAAAAATGTTTCAGTACAAATAAAATAAGTAGCAAGACTAACAACAGTAGTTAAAACCCCAACAATTAAATAATTAATAATTTCTTCATATTTAGTGTATAATTCTTTAATTTTTTCCATATCCCATACTCCTTTAAAACAATTATACAAGAAAAAAGAAAAAAATAAAATAAAAAATGGTAAAAACAGGGTTAATATAAGAAATAAAATATAACAAACTATAAATATGTGCAACAGGTATTACTTATGCACATAATTATTTTTTGATATCAATCTAATATTATAAGTATTAACGATATTAAAGAGTAATATCTAAGGCTACTTTGATGAATAAGTATCAAAGTAGTTTTTTGTTTATTTATTTTTTATTTTCTAGTATAATAATAAAAGAAAAGAGTTGATTAAATGAATTCCACAATGCTTACAATATTTGGATTAGAAATAAAATGGTATTCTTTTTTAATACTAACAGGAATTTTTATAGGAATGTATTTAGTTTTAAAAGAAGCTAAAAAGTTTAATATATCAAAAGATGACATTATTAATATGTGTTTTTATGGTATAGTTTTTGGTATTTTAGGTGCAAGACTATATTATGTATTATTTAATATATCATATTATAAATACAATTTAATGGAGATATTTGCCGTTTGGAATGGTGGTCTTGCCATTCATGGAGGTTTAATATTTGGAGCTATTGCAATATATATTTATACCAAAAGAAAAAAGTTAGACTTTCTAAGAATACTAGATATTGCTGTACCAGCAGTAATTCTAGCGCAAGGTATAGGTAGATGGGGAAACTTTTTTAATAGTGAAGCTCACGGTTTTGCGACTACTTATACATTTTTAAAAGATTTATGTATTCCAGAGTTTATTATTAAAGGAATGCATATTGGAGGAATATATTACTTACCAACATTTTATTTTGAATTCTTATGGTGTATTTTAGGATTTATAGTATTAATATTTATTAGAAATAGAAAATATATTAAAATAGGAGCAACAACATGTATATATTTAATGTGGTATAGTTTTGGCAGATTCTTTATTGAAGCTTGGCGAACAGACTCCCTAATGTTAGGGGGATTCAAAATAGCTCAAATAATATCTATATGTTTATTTGTAATATCTTTAGCATATTTAGTAATATTACATCATAAAGGTAAATATGAAAATTTATATAATGATATAAATAAAGGGAGAATAGAATAATGTATGATTTAATAATAATTGGTATGGGTATATCTGGTATTAGTGCAGCTATATATGCAAAAAGAGCCAATTTAAAAGTTTTAATGATTGAGGGCAGTGCACCAGGTGGAACGTTAAATAAGATAACTAATGTCGAGAATTATCCAGGAATATCTTCAATAAGTGGTCCAGATTTTGCATTTAATTTATTTACAAAAGTTCAAGAATTAGAGATTGAATATAAAATAGAAGAAGTAACAGATATAATAACTGATACTAAAACAATAAAAACTAAAAACAATGTATATCAAGCTAAAAATATTTTAATAGCTACTGGTAGAAGACCAAAACTATTAGGTTTAGACAAGGAAGAAACTTTATTAGGAAAGGGAATAAGTACTTGTGCACTATGCGATGGGGCATTGTATAAAAATAAAGAAGTAGCAGTTATAGGTGGCGGATCTAGTGCTTTAGCCGAAAGTATTCATTTATCTAAACTAGTAAAAAAAGTTTATTTAATTCATCGTAGAGAAGAATTTAGAGGCGAAGATACTCTAGTTGAAGAAGTTAAAAATACTAATAATATAGAATTAATATTAAACAATGAGATAAAAGAGTTAAAAGAAGAGAATGATATATTATCAGGCTTAATATTAAAAGATGGCCAAGAATTAAATGTAAGTGCTTTATTTATTTATATAGGATTTATACCAAATACTAGTTTTATAGAAAATAGTGATATTAAATTAGATAAAGGATATATTATAGTAGATAAAGATGGAGCGACCAATATATCTGGAATATATGCCTCAGGTGATGTAACAAAAAAAGATACATATCAATTAATAAATGCTGCAAGTGAAGGAGCTTTAGCAAGTATAAAAATAAGTGAAAATATATAATATTAAAACCTAAAACAAAAACTAACCATTAATCTTGGTTAGTTTCTTCATTTTCAGAATTATCATTTTCAGATTCCTCTCCTTCACTAGGTAAAATTACATCAGGAATATCATCATTTGAATTATCTTC
>CAOJKG010000123.1 GCA_948437815.1 uncultured Mycoplasmatota bacterium | reverse complement strand
GTAGTTCCCATTATTTTATTTATTTCATTCATAAACTCTGCTACTATGTCTGGTAATTCATTATAATTTTTATTTCGGGCTTCTTGCGTTTGGAAAAAAATATCTTCATTCATAGCCATTCCCTTTTGAATGCCACTTTCAAGATTTAAACTTCTATTTTTAAATTTTTCTAATTCTTCCCATGGAATAAGTTTTTCTAATTTCGCTACTTCTAATTCTTCAAAGCTACTTACTTCATGACTTGTTCTAAAGCCATCAAAGAAATGTAAAAACGGTAAACTTGATTTAATTGCTGATAAATGAGCAATAGCGGCAAGATTTTGAGCTTCTTCAACATTTGATGAGGCAAGCATAGCAAAACCAGTAGGTCTAGCAGCATATATATCACTATGGTCACCAAAAATTGATAAAGCGTTGGTTGCTATTGTTCTTGCGGCAACATGAATAACTCCAGGTAACATTTCCCCTGCAATTTTATACATATTAGGTAGCATTAATAATAAACCTTGACTTGCCGTATAAGTAGAAGCTAAAGAGCCACTTATCAAAGCACCATGAAGAGCTCCAGCTGCTCCAGCTTCACTTTGCATTTCTATTACTTTAACACTATCACCATATAAATTTAATTTATCTTTGCTTAATGAATCTATATTGGATGCCATAGGACTAGAAGGAGTTATCGGATATATAGAAGATATTTCACTAAAATAATAAGCTATATCACTACAAGCTTTATTACCATCACATATTTTTAACATTTTTATCACCTAATAAAATTATAACACGGATATATGCTATTGTCATATAATTTTATTTTCAAATTACATGCAAAAGAAAAAAGAAGAACTAATCTCTTCCCTTAACATTGTGGTATATTTCAGTTACATCTTCTATTTCATCTAATAGTTTATATAATTTATCAAATACTTCTAAATCTTCAACATTTAATTCAACTTCATCTTTAGCATACATTCCTACTTCATCTAATTCATATTCAGTAGTCCCATTAATACTTTCAATAATATCTTTGGCTTTATTAGAATCATTAGGATGTAAACTAATAGTCAATTCTCCTTCTATATTCTCAAATTCAGTTGGTTCAATACCAGCATCTAATAATCCCTCAAATATTTCTTCTTCTTTATCGGTTTTAAAAGTTATTATAGCTAAATAGTCATAATTATATGATACTGAATTATTTACACCTAAACTCTTATTTACTTTATTGAAAGCTGCACGTACCATTCCTACAGTACGATTAACATTGTCTGTTAAAGTCTTAATTATTAAAGTAGATGCACCTGGACCAAAACCTTCATATACTACTTCATGGTAGTCTTCGCCACCTACACCTTTAGCTTTATCGATAGCTCGATTAATAATATCACTTGGTACTTGGGCTTTTTTTGCTTTTTCTACCATTCTTTTTAATATAACATTACTTTCTATTTCTGGCACACCTTTTTTGGCTGCTAAATATATTTCTTTTGCAAATGTTGAATAAGTCTTGGCTTTTATAGCTCCAGTTTTTTGAATACTTGCTTTTCGAACTTCATAGGCTCTTCCCATCTGAAATCACTCCTTTGTTTTTTATCTTTTAAATTATACATCTTTAAATGTATTTTTGTCTAGTTTATTATATGAATTTATAGTATTAAATAAACGTCTATCTTATTTTTTCAACTTCTTCTTCTATTTTTGAAAAATATTTTTTTAATTTTGCTAATGCTCTGGTTTTAAAATTACATATATTTGTTTTACTTGTGTTATATAAAGCGCCTATTTCTTCTAATGAATATACTCTTCCATAAAAACCAAAAATCAACATAATTATTTCTCTTTCTTTTGGTGTTAAATATTGTAATAATTCTTCTATAGTACACTTATTTATAACATCTATTTCTAAATCACTCTCAGAATAATCAATACATTCTTGATAAGGTACTTGTTCAATTAAAATATATGAACTTTTAATATCATCATTAAAAATTTGGATAATTGCTTTTTCATCTTGAGAATTGATACTTTCTATTAGTAGTCTAATCTTTTCTAAAGTAATTCTCCCTGTTTTTTCAAAACCAGATAAAGTAAAACTTCTAAATAAATAATTCTTAATAATATAGGCAATGTTAGTTAAGATTATATTTGTAATTCTTGTCTTGTATACAGAGCTTTTATTTAGGACTTCAATAATCCCTAATGAACATTCTTGAATTAAATCTTCTGTCTCTTCGATTCCTAATGTTACTATCATTCTTTTTACAGCTGGCAAATAAGATTCTAAAACTTCTTCTAAATTGCTTTTATCTTCTCTTAATTTAACATATTTTAAGTACTCCATAAAAGTTCCCCTTTTTGGTACATTATTATATTATAGACATTATTAATTGTCAATTTTTTATAACTTATTTTATTATAGAAGATACTTTAATTTACTTATATAATCATATATAAAATGATTTTTGTGTTTTATCTTTTTTAACTTTCGTAGCATTTTAGTTGGCTTATATATTTCATAATAATTAATATGTTCGTGTTCCATTACATATTCGAAAGCTCTTATGGTTGCTTCTTTAATATTCCTTGCTT
>CAOJKG010000122.1 GCA_948437815.1 uncultured Mycoplasmatota bacterium | reverse complement strand
TTTACATGCAAATTTTGATAAGTTTTGCTAACCTTTGTCGAACGTGTTTAAAATGTTTTTATTTTGTTCTATATTAGAATAGACAGAGGTGAAATGTATGTTAAAAGTTGATATGGAATATGATAAGGGTATTTTGTATGTAAGACTTAATGGAGTATTAGAAAGAAAGGTTTCTTATAAAATTAATAACTATATTGTACCAACAGTTTTAAAGCATAAAGTAAAATATTTAGTATTTAATTTATTAGAACTTAAAGATATTGATGAATCTGGAATGGATGCGCTTTTAAATACTAAATGTGCGATTAGAACTAATAGAGGAAAAATTTGCTTGTGTGAAGTTAGTGATGAAGTAAGAGAAAAAATAAAAAGACTTAGAATGAAAATAGCTTCTAATGAATTGGCTGCTAATAAATTAATCGAGATATAATTATGAATACTAATCTACTTATTGAAACTCATATGGGGTTAATTAAAAATATAGCAAGCAAATTTTATATAACTGATAAACAAGATTTGATTCAAGTAGGGGTAATAGGGTTACTTAAAGCTTATCAGAATTTTAAAGATACTAAAATGGCTAAGTTTAGTACATATGCTTATCCTTATATTTTTGGTGAAATGTATACTCTTGTTAATGGGAATAAAAATATTAAAGTTAGTAAAGATATTTTAAAAATATATAAATTAGTAGAAAGAACAAGGTATGATTTAGCACAAAAACAAGGATACTTACCAACAACCGAAGAAGTAGCTTTATTCTTAGAGTTAGATCCTGGAATAGTTTATGAAGCAGTTACTAGCGCTCAAGCGATGATTTCTTTAGATGATGAAGCAAATGAACTTAATTTACATGAAGTTATTCCTGATAAAAAAGCTACTAATATTGATTTAAAATTAGACTTAGACGATAGCTTTAAAGTTCTTAATCCAGAAGAGCAAGAAATTATTAAATCACGTTATTATGAAGATTTAACGCAAAGTGAAGTAGCTCGTAAACTTAATATGACGCAAGTTATGGTCTCACGTTATGAGAAGAAAAGTTTAGAAAAAATGCGAGTCTCTATGATGTCTTAAAAGTATCAATTATTATTGGTACTTTTTTGTTTTTTGTGATAAAATCTAAATAGGTGATAGTATGTTAAATATAAAAGATCTGGCTAATTATATTAATGTTACTAATATTCCAAATGATTGGACTTTATATTATGAAGAGGCAATGGAAAGTTTTGATGAGGCTTGGTATAATGGTGATGATTTAGAAAATCTTATTAGCTTTTATGAATTTGATAATGATTTTGCTAACTTTATAAGAGATTTATGGGCGCAAATAAATTGTGATATTAATTTAATTTTTTTAGTTTACTTATGGTATTATATTTTGTATAAAGCAGAAATAGATAAAAGAAATAAATGGGATTTTAAATTGTCTTATTTTAAAGATAATGGATTTTTATATATGCCAATGATATCTATGCTAATGGGATATAGAATGCATGAATTAAATATGAGAAATTATGACTTAGAACAAGTAAATATCCAAAAGAGAATAATTAGAGATGCTTGTATTTCAGATTATAAAATTTATGGAATACCTGGGATGAGATTTAGTAATATGGAATGGGCTTCAAGATTTATTCGTGCTGAAATTGTTCAAATAGGTATTTTTCAATATGAATTTAAAAAAAATTATTTGGATCAGGAAGATGTTATTTTTATTCATATTCCTAGAAGTAATGAGTTTACTAAAGAAATAATTGATAATTCTTTAAATAGAAAAGATGAGGTTTTTAAATATTTTAATGCTCCTAAGGATATTAAATTTGTAACTTTTTCTTGGTTATTAGCACCAGATTTAAAAAGTATTTTAAAAGATGATAGTAATATTTTATATTTTCAAAATAAATTTGATTTAATATTTACTAAAGAAAATAAAAAAGATTTTTTAAAATTTGTTTTTAATGAACCGTTTGAAATTAATGACTATAATGTCTTAAAAGAAGAAACAAGTTTACAAAAGAATATAAAAAATAAACTTATAAATAAGGAAAAATTATGTATTGGTCTTGGCATTTTAAAATAGTGTTGATATAATTAAAGTGCGCTGAAGTAGCTCAGTCGGTAGAGCAACGCACTCGTAATGCGTAGGTCGCAAGTTCGATTCTTGTCTTCAGCACCATTTTTTTAGTTTAAAATTTATATAAAAATATAAAAATAGGAGATAATATGTGGAGAAATGATGTAAAAGATTTTATGAACGGAAATGTATTTTTTTATGAATTTCCAGAATTTGATATTAAACTTGAGATAAAGGAATTAGTCAAAGTGAAAAAGATGAACATGATATTAAATGGGAAAGTAAAGATAAATTATATGAAACCTTAAAAAATGGCTTTACTGATCAAATATGGCTTTTAAAACAACAACTTGGAGATATTAAAGCATATACTGGTAGGGGAAAGATGATTAATTCTGATTTTTTAAATAACTTAGAAGATTATGAGGAAATAACACAAAAGGTTTATAAATATTTTGAAAATTAGCTTTTTCTTTACAAAATATTATTTTTAAGTTATAATCATATCACAAAAGGAGAGA
>CAOJKG010000121.1 GCA_948437815.1 uncultured Mycoplasmatota bacterium | reverse complement strand
AAAAACTCGAAATTATTCTCGAGTTTCAACACAAATTTTGGTGACCAGTACGGGACTGTCTTTATACATATTATAATATGTTTTAAAATATTGTAAAGTGCCTATTTTAGGGCAATTGCTTATTTTGAAATATCTTAAAAAATAGATAATATTTATTTTTTGTTACGTAAAATGTTACGTAAATTTAAGTAACATGAATTGTAAAAACTTAAAGCAGAAATTAGATAGAACTTTGTTTTGCAAAAGAAAAAACAAAATAATAAAAATATCAGAATGTAATAATTGCAACTATAAAGAATATAAAGATATGACAACTTGTCATACTTCTATTAAATCGCGTCAAAAATCTAAAAAATTGGTGAAATTAGAAAGAAATAGATTTAGTATCCTTACTGCATCAAATAAATGTTGCATGTGCCCTGTTGCCACAAATTTAACGTGGCATGAAGTATATAGAGGACGAAATAGAATTAATTCTATGAAATATGGGTTATGTCTTAGATTGTGTTTAAATTGCCACGAGAAGTATCAAGAAGATACTGAATTTAATGATTATTGGCATCAACAGGCTCAATTAAAATTTATTAAGGCATATCCAGATTTAAACTTCTTAGAGATTTTTAAAAGGAACTACTTATGATAACTTTTAAAAATAAAGACCCACCCTTCTATCCTTATTATATATAGAAGGAGGTTTAGGTAATGAAAATAGAAAATAATGTAAGCTTGGATAATTTAAAAATGTTTGATTTATTTGAAATATATTATCAAATGGCTTGTAGTAATATTAATGATAAGTATGTTATGAATTTGATAAACAAAATTATGGACTATCATTTTACGCAAGTGTATGGTAAAGAATATACTTCTGATAAAGACATAATTGATTGCGATTTTAAAGCTATTTATATTATTGAAAATTAGTAAAGTTATTCACATACTAACAACTTTTATAATTTTATAATATTTTGTAGATTTTTGTTAGTAAGTATATTATAATGTTATTCAGAGATATATTTTATAGGTGTAGCCTCCACGAACTTTATATGTCGAGGAGGTGATTGGTTGAAAGCATATAATTTTAATCCTACATTTTGGAATACTTAATTGCTTTAGCATTTTTGCTAGCACTTATTCTTTTCATCATTGTAGCTCTTGCTATCACACTAAAAAAATAAGCACCTATTAAGTTAGGTGCTATACACTGAAATGTGGAGATACATCTAAACCGAAAAGATATATCTCTTTTTTATGTTCTAAACAGAACAGAAAGAACTATTTTTTTGTTTCCTTCTATCAATATTATATTACATATCTAACATATTATTCAACACTTTTTTTTACATTTCTATAAAATACTTTAAAATATCTTGTAGCATCTTATAAACATTTATAGCTATTTTTAATAGTAATTTGTGTAAATAAATATGTAAAATATTGTTTTATATTATATCATAGTTTTAAAATATGTCAAATTTTACATTTTCCCATTAAAAAAGAGGCTAGCTCAATTATGACCTAACCTCTATTTCTTTTTACAATAAACTTTGCCACTGGCACCTTTTAAACAAATATATCCGCTTGGACTTTTAGCCCAATATTCGTTACCATTTTTTAAAATTTCAAGAGCTGTAAATTCGGTATTCTTCTTATAGCAAGCATTTGCATTTAAGTTTGTACTAGTTGCGTGCTTACGTCCATTAACAGACATATCTTTTACTTTTTTGATTGGATAATTAACTCCTGCACCATTTCTTATATTCATAGCTTCTAATGTGATGTAATTGCCTGTTATGTATTCTTCTGTTTGATTGTCTTCAATTAATGTAGTATTTGGTCTAAGAATTGTATAAATACCTTCTAATTTACCATACCCAGCACATCTATTATCGTGAGTAGATTTATTTTGTTCATATACAACATCATCTTTTATGTAAATCGCTATATGCCCTTTTCCGTTTCCATAAGTAGTTCCCCATACAATTATATCTCCTTTTTGAAGAGTAGAGACTATTTTACCTAGCCCCTCATTAACGTATGTTTTTTGCCATTCATAAGCATGACCTCTTGCCTTTGCTGGTTGTTCTAAGCACTCCTTAATATATGCTTGAATTAAACTTACGCATTGACCTTTTAAACTGCTAGGTTTAGTAGCCCACGGAACATCTACTTTAGTACCTTTGGTATTTTCAATAAATTTCTCTAATGATATTTTCATTATTATTTCTCCTTTAATTTAGTTTGCGTAGCATCGTAAATACCACCTACACCCATTGATACAGCTAAACACATAAACATAGCTATAATTACATTATCATATACTTCAAAATATACTGATAACAAACCAGCTATCATTCCCACTATTGCGTTTTGTAGTGGTATAAATCTTTTAGGAACTTTACCTTTTTTAGTAAAACTACCTAGCACAGCTGTTACTACAGCTTGTATTACTCCAAAAATTAATTCTATTTCCATTATTTCTCTTTCCTTTCAATATAAAAATCGCCATTCTCGGCGCTTATTTCTATTATTATTTCACATTCTTTTTTGGTATAAGAATTATATCCTAAACTAAGATAAACATCACAGGCTGCCACTCTTTCTTGTATAGGTATATTCTCATTCCAAATTGTATTTTTTAAAGTCATTTGTT
>CAOJKG010000120.1 GCA_948437815.1 uncultured Mycoplasmatota bacterium | reverse complement strand
AATATATTGGTAAGATAATAATAGGATTGGTACCATCTATATCAAAATGAGTTGTAGCATTGCTTAATTCTAAAATAAAGTTTTCATGCAAATAATATTCAAAACTTTCTTGTGGATATTTAGTTAGCATACTTTGTTTTACTCTTTCATGTAATATTTTTCTTTTATTAACTCCTTTTCTTGCCAAACTATTTAAAAACAATCTATTGTGCCTAAAATATAACTCTAATCTTTTAGCAAAATAATCATTAGGAATATTTTTACAACTTAAATAAGCTACATCTGATAATAAAAATAAAAATGGAATGTCATCAATTTCTTTAATTAGCTTTTCTCTTTCTTCCTCACCATAAAACTCTATAAAAGCTTCAAATAATATATTTTGTTTAGCATTATACCATTCACAAAAGCTTTGTATCCATTCATTACTTTGTCTTTCAATTACATTCATTTTTATCCCTCTTCTTTTTTTAGTCTATTAAGCTTAATTCCTTTGTTTTCTAAGCTAGCTAAAGATTTTTCTATATCTTCTACTTCTAAAGATTCTAAATATTCCATTATTTCATTAATTAGATTTACTAACTCAATATATTTATTGATATCATTTTGGTTATATAAATCTATCATTAATGAAGATAAATGTTTTATATTTTCAGCTCCAACAATTTTATAAAATAGATTGTAATTCCTACTAATTCTTGATTCTAAAATTAATGGTCCTAAAGTTTCAAAAAAATATTTTAAAATATAATCTTTTTCTTTGTAAGCATTGCCAATTGGCATTCTTCTTAAGGGTCTTGGAATACTACCGCCAATTTTTATGTATTCTTGTAAAACTAGTTCGGCGATGAAATCATTTACTAGCTCTTCTGGAATCTCTTCTTTGAATAGAAAATCTACTAATACATAACTGTCATCTACAATACATAATGGATTGGCGCCTAAAGCATGATCTATTTCATGAATAATTATTTTTATATCTATGATATAAATTGATAATAATATTATGAAATTAGGTTCTAATGTATAGCACTCTTTTTTTACTTGGGCCATACAGCATGGTACATCTCCCACAATTGCGTCTTCATAATATTCATAATCTTCATGAGGAAAAGGAAATCTTGGTAAAAATTTATCTATTATATATTTTTGTTCATCTTCAAGAGATACACTAGAAAACTTGTTACTTACTGTATTTAAATATTTTAGATAACTTTCGATAGTTCTTTTTACACTTTTTCTTATTCCTTTATTATCTTTGATTATTTTGCTAAATTCTTCAGAAATAAAAAATATATAATCTAAATTTTCTATAATATAAGTAATGTGTTGACGATGTTTTTCACCATAAACTCTTATAAAAGCTTCAATTAGTTTTGGCTTAATACTATTAATACTTTCTTCTAATTCTTTTGTATGTCTTCTTATATTTTGTTCTATTACTGTTTTTTTGCCCATTTTTCATCACTTCAAGTTATTTATTATACCTTAAATTTAAGTTTATCGCAAATAAAAAAACTTTAACTTTTTATAGCTAAAGCTTTATCTTTACAATATTGATATACATAGTTTGTAGTTTTACAATCATCTACACTGCGATGAGAACCAAATTCTAAATGAAAATACTTCTTTAAAGTTTCTAATTTGTAATTATATGCCTTCGGAATGTATTTTCTTGCTATTTCTACTGTATCTATATTTTTGTTATTAATCATTTTTAAGTTTAATCTTTTAATATTTTCTTCTATAAACCCTAAATCAAATTCACTATTGTGAGCTATTAGGGTATAATCTTCAATGAAACTTAAAAATTCTGGTAGGACAATATCAATCGTATATTTATCTTGTAAATCTTCATCACTTAAACCAGTTATTCTAGTAATTACTGGTGGCAATTCTATTTCAGGATTAATTAAAACACTAAATTCATCAACTAATTCGTTATTTTTGTATTTTAATGCACCTATCTCTATTATTTTATCAGTATTAGCTTCTAATCCTGTTGTTTCTAAATCAAAAACCACATAATCACTTACAAATTCTTTTTCTTTATTTTGAACTATCATATTGAACTTTCTAATATTTCATATACTTCATCTTTGCCTTTTTTAGTAAAGCTTGAAAAAGGTATGAAATTCTCTCCTTCTTTTAATTTTAAAGTGTCTCGTATAATTTTATTTTGTTTGTCTCGAAGTGATGCTTTTACTTTGTCATATTTAGTGGCAATGATATGTACTTCTAAATTATAATATTTTAAAAATTCATACATTAAACAATCATCTTCCGTTGGTTTGTGGCGATAATCAATTAACATAAATACACTTTTTAGATTTTCTCTTACTTTTATGTAATCTTCGATCATTATCCCAAATTTCTTTTGTCTATCTTTTGATACACTAGCATAACCATAGCCTGGAACATCTACAAAGTAAAAATCTTTATTAATTAAATAAAAGTTTAAAGTTTGCGTTTTCCCTGGTTTTGAGGAAGTATGTGCGTAATTCTTTCTGTTAATTAAAGTATTGATAAAACTAGACTTTCCAACATTACTTCTTCCTACTAAAAGAAACTCTGGTAAATCATCTGTTGGATACTGACTTGTTCTTACTGCAATGCACGATAAATCTACATCGTTAATTTGTAACATATAAATATCACCTACATTAATTATATAATACTTTTTGGTATTTT
>CAOJKG010000119.1 GCA_948437815.1 uncultured Mycoplasmatota bacterium | reverse complement strand
AACATTTTTTAATAAAAATAATGCACTTATCAAAAATACCTGATAAAATGTAATTGCTCAAAACATTTAAGGAGGTGTTGATAAGTGCACAACAATTGTATCAAAAATTTATTAAATTTTAAAGAGGTTGTGGTAAAAAATGTTAAGAGTTTAAAAGATTCTATTGAAGTTTATATTGAATTACCTGTTTCTGAACAAATATGTCCTCATTGTGAAGCGAAAACTTCTTATGTTCATGATTACTATACTCAACCTGTTAAAGATATTCCTATCTATTTTAAACCTACTACTTTGATTTTTAAAAAACCTAGATATGAATGTAAGAATTGCGGTAAAACTTTTTACCCTAAAAATGAAATTGTTAATAAATACGCTAGAAAAACTTCTAGGCTTACTGCCTATATTGTTAACGAACTTCGAAGTCTAATTGCTGCTTCTGATATATCAAAAAGAGTTAACGTTTCTCCTAGCTTTATCTCTAAATTGCTCCCTTTTCTAGCTGTTACTAACTCTAAACTTCCTAAAGTCCTTTGCATCGATGAATTTAAGGGAAATAGTGGTAATTATAAGTATCAAGTTGCTTTAATTGATGGTGAAACTCATGAAGTTGTTGATATTATTAAATGTAGATACAAACATGTTCTTTGCGATTACTTTAAGAAATTTCCTAAAGAACAACTTGATAATGTTAAATATCTTGTTACTGATCTATGGGAAACATATAAAGATATTGGTATGACTTACTTTAGAAAAGCTAAAATTGTTGCTGACCATTTTCATTTTGCTAGATATGCTTGTAATGTTGTTAATGAAATTAGAATTGAAGTTCAAAAAAATCTTCCTGACAAAGAAAGAAAATATTTTAAACATTCTAGAAAACTACTGCTTTGTCATAAAAACAAACTAAAAACCGAAGCACAATTAGATGAATTAGAATATATACTTATTAATTATTCTGAAAATCTACGTATAGCCTATAGAGAAAAAGAAGAACTATTAGATATTATTCATTCAAAAGAATCTGATGACATTCGAAAACAGCAATTCAGTGAATGGGTAAAAAGAAATCTTGAATCAAATATTCCTCAACTTCGAGATTGTGCTAAAACATATCAACATTGGGCTATTGAAATAAAAAACTCTCTAGAAGTTTCATATTCAAACGGACCAATTGAAGGTTTTAACAATAAGATAAAAACATTAAAAAGAGTAACTTTTGGTATGCATAAATTTGATAATTTTAAGGCTCGAATCATGTTACTCAATCGTGGATAATAATTTTAAAATTAACAGTATTTACCAATTAATATAATTGGTTTATTAAACGAACTTAAAATTACATATTTTCAGTTATTTTTGTGTTGTATTTTTAAAAAGCATAAAAATATTGAGGCAGAAAACTTTCAAAGTTTTCCACCCCAACTATTGACTTTGAGCCAAAGAATTATCTAAAAATGTTATTGTAAGTATTAAAAACTTTGATTAAATAAAAAATGTGCAAGGGCAACAGATATTTAAATCTGGGAGCTCCGATTTTGTTGTGGAACTCACTCAACCCCTGCTTAAGTTAAATATATTATAGCATATAAATATTTAACTTGTCAAATCTATTTGACATTACGTATGAGTTTTTTTGACTGGGGTTTTCTTTAGATTTCAACGTTTTTAAGCACTAATATATTATTTAATTCGAATTTTCTTGATTTAAACTAATTTTAGTTTAATATATTTTTTATTAAATTTCAACCTTAATAAGCGAAAATCACTATGTTTTTTCGACCTTTTCTTTAGTTTATTAACATTAATTCACTACATTTCTTGGTTCTTAATATATTTTTGATATTTTCTTTTGTATAATCTCTTGTTACGTTTTCTAATATTCTAGCTGTTCCTACATATCTTATTTCTTCGTATTTTTTCTTTACTACTTTCTTTGGTTCTGGTATCCTTTGGGATAATTCTTCTTTTATTTTTTCTTCTGCTTTCTTTGTAATTACTTCTTCTAACGTTCCATTCATCTTATTCATTATTACCTTTAACAGTGCTTCTGCTCCTATTATCGACCAACTTGTTCTGTTTTTCTTCATTCTGTCCCTACATACACAATACATGTGACTTTCTTCTGTTCCTAATGATGGTAAATCTTCTTTATGCTCTTCTATTTGTTCTTCTTTATATCCTAATTTATATTGATATCTTACTAATCCTTCTTCATTGTTTCGCAAGTATTCTTCTAATTCTTTTACTTTCTCTAGTTCTACCACTTTATTATCTGCTTCTAATTCTACTTTGTAATTATATATTAAACTGAATATATCTTTGGCTTGCTCTGTATATACTACTTCCTGCATTTTCTTTAAATATTCTTCATCACTTACTGCCATATATATCTTCTTTTGCACATGTGCCATATCTAATTGGAATATCTCTTTTGCTCCTTCAACAATACTTCCTGTCCAGTCTGCTCCATCTCCATTTATTACTACTTTTTTTATTGCATACTCTTTATACGTTGTTCCTATAACTGCATCTTCTATTTTCTTTAATTTTTTTGCTTTTCCAGCTGTTCCTACTATTATCTTATTCTTTAACTTATAATCATTTGTGTATCTTGGCTCTTTACCTTCATGTATTACTGCTATCTTTAGTTCCATTCCATTTTTCTTCTTTTTACCTTTTTTCTTTTTGAAATGTTTTACTTTAAATT
>CAOJKG010000118.1 GCA_948437815.1 uncultured Mycoplasmatota bacterium | reverse complement strand
GGCATTAAATCTTTACTAATATTAGCAAAAGCGACTTGAGCTCTACCTATTTTATCAAGTTTACTATAATTTTCAAAAGATTTAGTTGAATTTTTAAGTTCATCAGTAAAATTTGGTTCATTATCATTAATAATTACATAAGGTTTTCCTTTATATTCAGGAATAGAATCTAAAGCATAGCTTTCGGATAAACTAAATTTATACAAAAAACTATCTATATAATCGCCATAAAAACTATAAATTAAACTTCCTACTAAAAATAAAATAATTAATACTTTTAAACCATTACTACCACTAAATTTATTATTCTTTCGTCTTGCCATATATTTTACTTCCTTACTATCGCTTTAATTATATCTTATCTTTTATATGATTTCAAGTTTTATATCACTAGCTAACATTTCTCTTTATAATATTATTTAATTTTTTTGAAGTAACCACTCTATCCTATCAATTGGCGCATATTTACTAATTTCATAATAGGCATTTTTTAAAAACATTTCATAATCATCTACTTTATCAATTATAGGAATCAAATCATCTTCATCTTTTTTCCCACTCATAATATCTTCATAAATATCAAAATAATAAGTGGGATAAACAAGTCTTGCATAAAATAACCCATAGCTATAAATAGTGAATCTTTTTATTCTAAGTAACTCTTTTAAATAAGACAAGGCATCCTCTCCTTTAAAAAAAGCACTTTTAATATAAGAAGCTAAATCTCTTACTTCATAATCCATAATAAAACTAAAAGGATTTAAATAATTAAGTTTATAATTAGGCACATCAATTCTTTTGTGTGAAAGACAAATTCTATCATCCTTACTAGGAGTATATTTACTAGTTATTTCATTTAAATAACTTATTGCATTTTCGCCTAAGCCTAAATAATAACTAAAACTATCCAATATTAAAGGTTTATCTTTACCAAGTTCACTCACCTGATATTCAAAATAATCTAATTTAGCACTCCAAAGACTGGCCCAGGAATTACGATATAATTTACTTTTAGTTTCATTTAAAATAAGCATGTTATTCATTTTTATTATATCACTTATTTCAAATTTCTCTGATATATCACCGATTGTACGAAGAAGAACATAATTAGTATTTTGAATATTAGTAATAACTTTACCAAATATATTCATAACAATATCATGAACTTCTATATTTTTTTGCTTTAACTCTTTACTTACATTAATTATATCTTCAAGCTCTGCTTCTGCTCTTTTAAATGGCACAAAATAGAATAATTGGTCTAAATAATAAAAACGATAAGTATCTCCCCAGTTTTCAACATCTTCAATATTAAAATTATAATAATAATTTATACTTTCTCTCATATCTATCACTATTAAAGCATATGAAAAAACTAACAGATATATCCATTAGTTATTTATTAGAATATTTAAGTTTAGTAACTTTTTTTATAGATATATTTATAGCTTTAGCAATCTCTTATATTATTAAAGAGGTCTCTAAAAGTTTTTCTATCATATTTTGTATATATCTTTAAATTTATTAATACTCCTTAAACGAAATTACAACGAATCTCCTTTTTTTAACGACAAATCTTCCTTTTTTTTGACATAAAAAAAGAAATAATTATTTATTATTACTTTTACTTATGCAGCTGGATTACTTGGCATTAAATTGTTTAAATCCATAACTTTCTGTGCATTGTCATGTGCGATATTAGCAACTTGTTCACGAGCCGCAGCATTAGCTAAATGTTCACTAGCACTATTAAGTTTTGTTTCCACTTCTAATTCTTTATTCTTAAGAGTTTGTTCTCTTCTTTCTAAATCTTCTAATTGTTTTTGATATTTAGAAACCAATGCATCAAACATATTCTCACAAGCTTTTAAGAAAGTTTCTTTATCTTGCATAAAAATATTAGCATCAATATTAACAGCTGGTGCATCTTGGATAACACTCTCAGGAGTATTATTTATCACTGGTGGTGTAGACTCTACTATTGAAGGTTGAGTAATTGGAGTTGAATCAGTTACAATAGGTTCTGGCATTCCTACTGGTTCCGCAATTGGTGTAGCTGAATAAGATTCATTAGATTCCGCATTTACGCTTGGCACAACAGGAGTTATACTAGGAGCTTCTGAAACTTGCATTACTGGTTCATTAGCTACAACCGGACTATTTTCTATTGGCATTGGTGTAACAGACACTGATTCTACAGGCATCACAGAAGGAGCCAAGCTATCTTCTACTTTAGTTTGTTCTACACTAATATTTGGTAATGGAGACTCACTAGTCGATTGTTCTAATACTCTAGACTCACCTTCATCATTACCAGTTACAATATATCTACTTTTAATTAAATCAAAAGAAGATTGAGGCAATGTAAGAGGTGTATAAAATGCTTCATCAGCATTCATTGTGTCATTCACTTTAACATATTCATAATTAGTACCATTAATAATACCTTTTAAAGAATTCTTAACACTTTGCCACTCATTATTATCTGTAACTTTCTCTAGTTTATCAGTTAACTTCGAAATATAAATAATAGGTAAACCCATTGAACCAACTTTCTCACTATCAAAAACAACATAAGTCAGATTCTCTGTTTTATAAGCACTTAATAAAGAAAGCATCTCACTTCCTGTTGGCTTCATCACATTTATTTTTGCCATAACAATCCCTCTATTCTTTTATTCTTTATTACTAATATCTATTATATCAAAATGACTAACTTATTTCAAGTCTTTAACTTCGCTAATCATAAACCAACGGCAACCATAAGCACAT
>CAOJKG010000117.1 GCA_948437815.1 uncultured Mycoplasmatota bacterium | reverse complement strand
CCTTCTTTAAAATATTGTTTTTCATAATTAGTCATAATATTCTTAATAGGATATTCATCATGATGTAAATCTAGACTTACTCTTTCAAATGTATACCAGTATCCTGATAATGTTTCTAGAGAATATGCAAAGAAACCTTTATTGTCTGTTTTTAAAATAATGTGTTTATTCTTTTTAAATATTCTATCATATAATTTTAAAAAACTTTCGTGAGTAAATCTTCTTCTTTCATCAATTTTTTTAGGCCATGGATCACAAAATGTTAAATATATAGTATCTATTTCTTTACCAAAAATACTCACAACTTCATTTGCATCTATATTTATTAGTTTTAAATTTTTTAAGTTTTCTTTTTGTAATCTATTTATAGCATTTACCATTTGCGAATCATTTACTTCTAAACCGATAAAATTGATATTAGGATATGTTTTAGCCATATCAATTATAAAATCTCCTCTACCCATTCCTAATTCTAAATAAATAGGATTATTGTTTTTAAATGCTTCTTTATGCCATTTGTTTTTATATACACTTGGATTATTTACAACATATGGTGAATCTTTTACTATCTTATCTGCGTTTTTTATTTTTATATATTCCATAAAATCACGTCCTTGGTTTATATTATACCATATATTTGTTTTTGTTTCATTAAAATTTATTTATGAAAAAAGAATAACCTTTTCGATTATTCTAATTCTTCTTAGGTTTTTTTACAACGTATATTGCAAAACCAAATAATATTACTCCTACACTAGCAATTATCCACATTAAGTTATTTCTTTTATTATCAGTTATTATTGGTAGTGTTACTTCTGGACTAACTGTTTTTAATTCTTTGTATGATACTACATATTTGCCTAAACTCTTAGTTGTTATTTCGATATTATCACCATTTTTTACATAATCTACAGGCTTAATAATATTATTTTCAGTTATTTCATATACTCCGATAAATTCTTTTAAACCTTTTAATCTAAGACTTATCTTAATTGGACTACTTGATGTTATGTTTAGTTTTTCTGAATTACTATTAATCATATGTATATCATAATATTCACTTAATTCACCAAACTTTCCTTTTAATTCATCTGCTAACTCAAATTTGTCAGCTTTTAATGTTCCTTCTTCTGTTAGAGCACTTACTGGTATTTCAACATTAATACCATTAACTGTGTATTTTTTATATTCAGTGTTAACTGGTTTGTTTGGTTTATTATCGGTTCCTGGTTTATTTCCTGTATTTCCACCTGAGTTATTACCGCCATTTGGTTTGTCTTCTCCTGGATTACTTGGATTATTTGGTTCATCAGTTCCAGGTTTATCTCCTTCATTTGGCTTATCTGGAATATTTGGTGTATCAGGATTTTCAGGAATATCAGGGTTAGTTGGTTTATCAGGATTGTCTGGATTATTAGTATCATCTTTAAACGATGTAATAACCGCGGTTAACTTTCCAACATTACCAGCTTTATCATAGAAGATTATGTCGTAACTTCCATTACTTGTAAATTCATAAACTCCTATTCCCTCTTTATATGTTATTTCTTCACTTGGATTTATTACTGTTACAATTACCTTATTATCTATATTCTCATATTTTAATTCGGCAGTTGGAGCTTTCTTGTCTATCCAATTTACTTTAGCTTTAATAGTTCCTCTATTTCCAGCTGTATCTCTAAATTCAAATGTAAACTCGCCATTTTCTTTAAATGTGTAACTCTTACTATTGTTATTGTTAATTACTGTCGCATTTTCATTAAAATCAATAGTTACGGTTACATCTTCATTTGTTAATGTTGTTTTACTATATGTTAATGTTGCATGAGGTGGCTCTAAATCTATCCAGTCAACTTTGGCAGTCGCACTTCCTTTATTACCTGCTCTATCAACAAATTCAAATGTAAACTCGCCATTTCTATCAAATTCATGACGATATGGATTGATGTTTGTTATTATATTTCCATTTTTATCTTTTACAAACCACTCATCATCTACGGTATATCCATCTAAAATATTTCCTTCTGAGTCTAAAACTTGGCCATTTTCATTGACGCTGTAATTACTTTTATTTGTTACTGTTACTTCTTCACTAGTAGTCAATGTTGCAATTACTTCTTGATTTGTTGGTGAAGTGGTATTATATGTGATAGTTCCTGTTGGTGCTACTCTATCTATCCAATCAACTTTGGCTTTAGCACTACCTGTTTTATTATTAGTCGTATCGATAAATTCAAAAGTAAATTCGCCATTTTCTGTAAAGACATAGGTGTCGCTACCACCATTATTGGTTATTCTTATATCTTCTGTACTTTTATTAATTAATCTTGCTGTTACATTACCAGTTGTAGGTTCTGTTGGACTATATCCAACACCTGCAGTTGGATGTGGACTGTTTGTTATATCTTGGAAGAAATTAAACATTCTTGCTGCAATGAAGTTTCCACCACCTGCACTTGTAGTATTAACCCCTGTAATTCTTACATATTGAACAACTGGTCTTTCAGCAAATACTAAATCTTTTGTAGTCATATTATTAGCTAAGTTTGCTATATATATTTCTTCCCAATTAGTACCATCCATACTTCCTTCAACTTTTATTCTTGTTATTCGACCATTTCCACCATCAGCAGGGACATATTCAATTGATGATAATGATATTGGTTTATCTAATTTGATAGCTATCCATTTATTACTATCAGAACCATTCCATGCACTATGCCATCTTGTATTGTAATTACCATCTATTGCATAAGTAGCATTTCCATTTTGATTAGTTCCTGTTGCTTGACTTGATACACCATGGATTGAAAGATGTGATAC
>CAOJKG010000116.1 GCA_948437815.1 uncultured Mycoplasmatota bacterium | reverse complement strand
TTTACTATAAAGTATTCCGTAAGATTCTCCTACTTTAACAGATATATTGGTATCATTACTTGTAATTAAAGATACTTCACAACTGTTTTTATTTACTTTAGAAATTGTTCCTATTAAACCATATTCATTAATAACAATATCCCCTTTTTTTATATTATCATTTTCATTTTTGGTTATAGTTATCTTATCATAAAACTCATATATTTCTCTTGCTATTACTTTACTATATATTAATTCTTGTTTATTCTCATTTAAATTCATAAAGTTTAATAATTTTTCATAATCCTCTATAATGCTGTTATTTTCAAGAGTGCATTTACTATTTGCTATATTATCCTTATTATTAATTAAACCTATAAAACTGTCTTTAGTTAAAAATATTAAATATATTATAATTAAAGAAATATAAAACCAATTTTTTCTGATCATTTTTAAACACCTATTTATATTATGGCTATTTTATTTATTAATATATTCACTAAATAACTTTAATAATGATTTATTTAAATTTTCATAATAATTTTTATCACTAGTTGCGATTAATAATTCATAGTCTCGCATTGCTTTTATTAGTTCTTGACTTGCTTTAACCTCTTTTTTTCGAAAATTTATTCCTTTATCTAAAAAATAACTTTCCATTAACTCAATACTCTCTTTTTTATTATATACCCCAATTATGACACTATAAATACCATCATTACTATATATTAAAGCATTGTTATAATTACTTTTTTTATTATTTGCACTATTAATATCATTGTAAGAGCCAACATAAAAATATGTAACCTTGGTTTCAAGAGCATTGCTGATAATTGTTGGTTCTATTTTGTAACAAACAACAAAAGCACTAATCATTCCTATTCCAAGTGCAATTAAAAATATTTTAACATTTTGTTTCATATTACCACCATGATTAATATATCATACTCTATTCGTATAACTTGTCGAATTGTGATTATTTTTTAAAATTATAAAAGTATTTATTTTATGACAATACTAGGGCAAAATTTGTGTTAAGGTATGCTATGATAGGCTTTAAAACAAATTGAAATAAAAACTTTATGGAAAATAAGACAATAAAAAAGAACTCTGCCACTGTTTCCGATGCCTTACACCCCGAAGTTTGACGTCCGAAACGGACAAGTGGTACGAGTTCTTTTATATAGATATATAGCAGAAAATTATACTTATGTCAAATTTATTGGCTAAAAAATATTGTTGTTATAATAAAAGCTGCAATAATTCCACACAAATCAGCGAATAAGCCAACTTTTAAGGAATATCTCGTTTTTGTTACTTTAATACTACCAAAATATAAAGCTAAAACATATATAGTTGTATCAGTACACCCTTGCAAAGTAGAAGCAAGTCTTCCAACAAAACTATCAGGGCCAAAATTAATGAAAATATCATTCATAATGGCCAGTGATGCCGTTCCAGAAATAGGCCGTAATAAAGCCATTGGTATTATATCCATTGGAATATTGGTATTCGTTAAAAATGGTTCTAAAAATCCAAGCATTCCCTCTAAAAATTTACTATCCAAAAATATATTAACAGCAAATACCATAGCTATTATAGTAGGGGCGATATGGAATACCGTTACTAACCCTTCTTTAGCACCACTTAAAAACGAATCATAAACATTTACTTTTTTTTTAACTCCAAAAAAGATGATTAATAATACAAATAATGGAATAATTATTTTTGATAATAAGTTCATCGATTTTTTCTCCTTATCATATAATCTAACATTAATCCCGAAAAGCTAGATACTGTGGTGGCTAGTATACTAGTTATGATTATTTCTGTGGGATTACTACTGCCATACATCATCCTAAGAGCTATAACTGTAGTTGGTATTAGAGTTACGCCTCCTGTATTTAAAACTAAAAATGTAATCATAGCCTCTGTTGCGGTATCTTTTTTAGGGTTATCTTTTTGTAATTCCTCCATTGCTTTTAATCCGAATGGTGTAGCAGCACTACCAAGCCCTAACATATTAGCAGCAATATTACTGGCAATATAACCTAATGCTTTATGATCTTTATTTAAACTCGGAAATAATTTACTAAGTAATGGATTTAAAATTCGTGAAAATATTTCTAATAAACCGGAATTTTCCGCTATTTTCATTATACCTGTCCATAAAACTATTAATGGCATCATTTCTAATATTAAATTCATTCCACTTGTAGCATGTGTTAATATACCATTATTAATTGTTTCTATATTACCTGTAAAAAAAGAATATATAATCGCTATAAATATTAATGATGCCCATATTATATTTACCATTTTTTAAACCACCCTATTATCCTTTGCAAAAGACTTTTTTTCTCTTTTTTTACTTGCTTTTCTTCAATCTTTTTTAAATAAATACTTTCAGTATGTAAAACTTCATCTTTGAGTAATACTTTTGCTTCACCTATTTTCATATCATTATATACATTATCGTACTTATATAAATTTATATTTACTTTTAAATCATTCTTTTCATTTTCTTTTACTAAAGCATAATATTCTTTTTTTATATAAAGCTCGGTATTTTTATATTGATTATTCTCTACTTTAAAATTATTTTTATCTAAAGCTAGTACAGCTTCATATTCTTTAAAGTATTTTTCATAAAGGTTTTTATGGTCCACAAAATCATTAGAATCGTTAAGTGTTACTACCACTAAATTTTTATTTTCTTTAGATGCAGTTGTAACTAAGGTTTTATGAGCTGCCATAGTATATCCTGTTTTACCACCAGTAGTATATTCATACATACTAAATAATTTGTTTTTACCCGCCCAGACATAATCTTTTAAATTACTACTAGCTTTATAATTTCTTGA
>CAOJKG010000115.1 GCA_948437815.1 uncultured Mycoplasmatota bacterium | reverse complement strand
AAACTTCGAGTAATTGAAAGGATATGATAATATGCGAACTAAGAAAGTAAAGAGAGTTAAATTTTTAAAAGGAGAAAAATTTATGTTTTTTCTAATTGTTTTCTTAGGACTAATTGTTATGCCATCAGCATGGGTATATACAAAAGCATTATTATCAGAATCAAATATTGACCTTGAAAGAATAAAGAATAAAATAAATAAGCAGACCAATACTAATGAAGCTTTAGGAATGCAAATTGATGAATTAGCATCAATAGATAACATTCAAGATATTGCATCTAAGAGCGGATTGTCTTATAATAATAGTAATATTAAAACAATTAGTGAATAGGAGTCTACATTATGAAAATGAAAAGATCAAGAGTGCGAGTAAATAATCTATTAGTTTTGGTCTTTTTTTGTTGCTTTTTATTAGCTATTGGAAAGCTAATATTTGTAGCAGTTAGTTCCAATATAGATGGTAAAGACCTAACTGCCTTTGCTAATAAAAGAGATACCAAGAAAAGAGTAATTCCTGCAACACGTGGTAACATTTATGATGTTAATGGAGAGACTATTGCCAGTAATGCCAATTCTTATACTTTAATTGCCTATTTAAGTGAAAAAAGAACTACTAATATGGATAATCCTCAGCATGTAATTGACAAAGAAAGTACTGCTGCATCTTTATCGGAAGCATTAGAAATGGATTATGATTATGTTTTAGGAAGATTAAATGTAAAAGGGGCTTATCAAGTAGAATTTGGCACCAAAGGAAAAAACTTATCTGAGAACCAAAAAGTAAAAATTGAATCATTAGGTTTACCAGGAATAGGTTTTATCGCAGGTAATAAAAGATATTATAAAAATAATAAAATAGCGCCATATATTGTAGGCTATGCCAAAACTAGCGAAGATGGCGAAATAAATGGTGAAATAGGAATTGAAAGACAATACGAGAATGTCTTAAAAGGTGAAGATGGCTATTCTGAATATCAAGTAGATGGTGCAGGGTATCAAATGGGAGAACCATTAGTTAATAAAGACCCAGTAAGTGGTAGTGACATTTATCTTACAATTGATACAGGGATTCAATTAATTTTAGAGGATGCTCTTCATACATTAGAGGAAAACAATACTTTCGATTGGTTTACGATGACCGTAATTGATGCTAATACTGGAGCGATTGTAGCTTCTACTTCTAGTCCTAGTTTTAATCCCAATGATGTATCAACTATTAAAAGTTATGTTAATCCGTTAATTGGTTATACATATGAACCAGGAAGTACAATGAAAATATATTCATGGTTAGCAGCTATGGAAAATGGAATCTATGATGGAACAGAGGAGTATCAATCAGGTACTACCAAAGTTGATAATTATACTATAAAAGATTTTAATAATGTTGGATGGGGTATGATATCCTATGATAAAGGTTTTGCTTATTCATCGAATGTTGCTGCTACTAATTTAGCTTTAGAACTTGGAAATGTTAAATTAAAAGAATTTTATGAATCATTAGGCTTTGGTTCTAAAACAGGGATCGAGCTTCCAAATGAAGAACATGGTATTTTAAAAATGACTTATAAGTCTGAACTTGCAACAGCCAGTTTTGGTCAAGGTATAACAACCACACCTATACAAAATTTACAAGCTTTAACGATATTTACCAATGATGGAGAAATGTTAAAACCATATATAGTAGACAAAATAGTTGACCAAGAAGGTAATGTTACCTATCAAGGAGGGAGAACATCTTTAGGTCAAAAAGCATCCAGTGAAAATGTCAAAAAAATGCGTGAGTTAATGTATGATGTTGTTTATAATGGAGTTAGTAATTATTATCAACCTAATAATGTTACATTAGCAGGTAAAACAGGAACAGCAGAATTTACAGGCTCAAACGGAAAGTATTTATCGGGATCTTTAAATCGTATTCGATCTTTCGCAGGATTTTTCCCTTATGAAAATCCTAAATACATCTTTTATGTATCAGTAAAAAAACTAGATGGTGAGAACAAAGCTTTAGCAAATGCAGTTGTAAAAGCAGTTGAAAGTATCGCTAATTATTCTAATATTACTAATTCAACTAGTGAAATAGACAAAACGGCTTTAATTTCTTTAAAGAATTATATTAGTCAAAATGTTAAAGAAACTAAAGAAAATTTAGAAAATGAAAAATTAAAAGTTTATGTAATTGGTGATGGCAAAACAATAATTAATCAATATCCATTAAAGGGTAGTGAAGTAATAAAGGGTAGCAAAGTATTTTTACTAACCGAAAATGAAGAGTATATAATGCCTGACATGACTGGATGGAGTAGTAGTGAAGTAATGAGTTTCTGCAATCTTATAGGTTTAAAATATAAGCTCAATGGCTTTGGTATTGTAAAAGATTATAATATAGAAAAAGATTCAATAATAGACTTAACTAAAATATTAGAGATAAATTTAAGTACATAAAAAAGTAAAACTTATTCATACTAATAGTGGTGAATAAGAAATGCGTTTATATAATAATTATAGTAACAGTTATAATTCTAAAACTAGAATAAATGAAATAAGAGGATTATCTAATGAATATGGAATAAACTTAGATGGCTGTAAAGAAGAATATAATGAACAAAAAATAATAAAGACCAGTTGTAAAGGTTGCAATAGCAAAATAAAAAAAGGATAAAAGTATCAAACTTTTATTTTTTTATAATTGATTTTTTAAGTTTTCTAATTCTTGTTTTAAGTCATTTACAGCATTAATTAAAAAGTTTATTTGTTCTTGATTGCTTTTAGGATTGGGACCGATATCACCCCAAGCTTCTCCAGAATTATGTACTCGATTACGACCATTAATAAGTTGTTGTTGGGCGGCAGTAGTCAAAATAAATTGGCCTACTAAAATAAGCCAGTTACCAAAACTATTTT
>CAOJKG010000114.1 GCA_948437815.1 uncultured Mycoplasmatota bacterium | reverse complement strand
TACCTATTGTATTTAATTCTTTACATATATCTCTTATTAAACTTCTTATATATGTGCCTTTTTCTACTTTGGTGCGAAATTTTATAATACCTTCTTTATAATCAATTAGTTCCAACTCTTTTATTTCGACAGTTTTTATGGGAAGTTCAACTTCTTCATTATTTCTTGCGTATTCATATAATTTTTTGCCGTTTATCTTAATCGCTGAATATATAGGAACTTCCATCTTATATTTACCAACAAATTTTTTAAATACTTTTTCAATATCTTCTTTTTGTAAATTAAAATCTTTTTTCTCTAAGATATTACCTGTAATGTCTAATGTATCAGTTTTAATTCCGAGTTTTATTTCAGAAATATATTCTTTATCTAATGAAGTAAGTATTTCACCTAATTTGGTGTATCTTCCAATTGTAATAACAAGAACTCCTGATGCTAGAGGATCAAGAGTTCCTGTATGTCCTACTTTTTTAGTTTTTAATTTCTTACTTATTATGTTTACAATATCTCTAGATGTATACCCAACTGGCTTATTTATAATAAGTAACCCATTATCTTTCATCGAGTTCTTGTTGTCTCTTTAAAACCTAATTTATTTAAAGTATTACTAATTGATTCTTGAAAATTTTCAGGATCATAGTAAAAATTCTCAATTGGAAATGAATAGTCTTGCGCTTTAATAACTTTTTTTAAAAATTCGTCTAACTCTTCTGGCGTACCTTGCCAGAACGCTACATCTTCTAGTGATGCGTCTGTTGATGTTAAACTGTTATAGCCTAAAAATATTGCCGCATATCCAACTAATACTCCATTATTATAAAACTTCTGAATGTTAAATCCTGGTGTGCTATTATAAATGTTTAAATCTTTAACATTACCCATGTATGGTTCTATTCCATATATTGTGATTAACTCTTCTGGTGTAAATTTTTGATTAATTATTCCCATATTTTTTTATTTCTCCTCATTAATTTCTTTAATTATTTTTTCTATACGATTTGCATACTCAATTGAGTCATCAAATATAAATGTAATTTCAGGAGTATGTCTTAGATCTAACTTTTCGGCAACTAATCCTCTTATAAAAGGTGAAGCCTCATTTACTTCTTTCTCTAAAGTTTTTTTATCCATATCACTTAAAGATGTAAAATAAACTTTAGCATAACTTAAGTCATTTGATACTTTACATCCAGTAATAGTGATAGTCTTTAAAATCTCATCCCTTGCTTCTTCAAATAATATACTACTTATTACACGCATCATATCAGATGAGATTTTGGCTATTTTGTGACTTGGCATTAACGTTTCACCTCAACCATTTCAAAACATTCAATCATATCTCCGATTTTGATATCTGTATAATTGTCTAAGGTAATACCACATTCAAAGCCTTTTTTAACTTCTTTAACACTATCTTTTTCTCTTTGGATAGATGCTATTTTACCATCATAGATTATAACTCCATCTCTGATAAGTCTTGCACTAGCATTATTCTTAATAATACCATCAGTTATATAAGTTCCAGCTATATTACCAACTTTAGAAAATTTAAAGATTTTCCTAATTTCGGCACTTCCCAAAATCTTTTCTTCAAATTCTGGATCTAACATACCTTTCATGGCTAGTTCTATTTCTTCAATACATTTATAAATAATTGTATATAATCTAATATCAACACCATATTCTTTAGCAATCTCTTTAGTGGTACTAGTTGGACTAACATTAAATCCAATTATTATGGCATTAGAGGCATTTGCTAATACAACATCACTTTCAGTAATAGTTCCAATACCTGAACGGATAACATTTATTTTAACACCAGCAACATCAATTTTCATTAAACTATTTTTGACTGCTTCTTCACTACCACGGACATCAGTTTTTAAAACTATATTAATTTCTTTTTGTCCTTCGTTTATTTTGCTAAATAAATCATCTAAAGATATTACATCTTTCTTAAACTTGTTTTCTTTGGCATTTATAGCTCTTTTTAGAGCGATTTCTTTTGCCTCTTTTTCAGTTTCAAAAGCCATAAACTTATCGCCAGCGCTTGGATTGTCATTTAAACCAGTAATCTCAACTGGAGTTCCTGGGTCAGCGCTAGTAATAGACTCTCCTAAATCATTTTTCATAGTTCTTATTTTACCAAATGTTGTTCCAACTACTATTGGATCGCCTAAACGTAAAGTTCCATTCAATATAAGTAAACTGGCAATTCCACCGACGTTTTTATCTTGACGAGATTCAATTACCGAACCAACAGCATATCTACTTGGATTAGCTTTTAATTCACCCATTTCACTTATAGCTAAAATGGTCTCTAATAATTTTTCTACACCTTCGCCTGTTTGCGCTGAAATATTAATAAATGGATACTCTCCACCCCATTCTTCTGGTGTAATGTTAAGTTCTGCCATCTCCGTTTTGATTTTTTCAGGATTAGCATCTGGTTTATCTATTTTGTTTACAGCGACAATTATTGGTACTTTTGCACTTAAAGCATGTTCAACTGCTTCTTTAGTTTGTGGCATTACACCATCATCAGCAGCGACAATGATTATAACTATATCGGTAACACTAGCTCCTCTAGCACGCATTTCAGTAAAGGCTGCATGGCCTGGAGTATCGATAAAGGTTATTTTACTACCATTCGTCTTTATTTGATAAGCTCCGATAGCTTGTGTAATTCCTCCAGCTTCACCACTAGCAATATGAGAATCTCTTATATAATCTAAAAGGGTTGTTTTTCCATGGTCAACATGGCCCATTATAGTTACAATTGGAGGTCTTGGCACTAAGTCTTCTTCATTATCAACTATTTCATATTCCTCAAAATTAGATACGTCCTGTGTCTCTTCTCTTTTTAATGTTTTATTATATTCTAAGGCAATTATTTCAGCATTTTCAAAATCAAGGGCTTGATTAACTGATAACATTAAACCTAAAGTCATTA
>CAOJKG010000113.1 GCA_948437815.1 uncultured Mycoplasmatota bacterium | reverse complement strand
GACTATATAGTGACTTTTATTATGACAATTTAGTCATATTTTGTGAATGTAGAATTTATAGGCATTTTTTATTTATATTTTATAATTATTTTAAAAATCAATATAACTTATTTATTAACTTTAGTGATAGAAATATTATTTAAGAGCTTTTATTCTTTTAAGTTCACTCTTATAATCATATTTAATAGAAGAGTATAAATCAGATGTATCACTAATTGTTTTTCTTAGTAAAAATGGTGCATATCTTATTGATAGCCAAGATAAAACTGCTCCTATTATAACACTAATATTTCCGATATAACCTCCATATTTCTCAATTAGGTCTTTGTCATTTCTTCCAACTTGAATGTCTTCAATCAAAGATAAAGGAATTATTGTTGTTTCATCTGATGGTGAACTCATTGGTGTTGTTAAAGTAGCTTCAGTATCAATAATATAATATTTTGATATATTTAAAACTTTTAATAGGAAATTATAAAAATCACTATCGTCCATATTTGTTGTGTCAATATAATAATATTTATCATCTAATTTTATTATATTCCAACCATGCCTATCATTAGTTATTTCAAAAGATTTAATGCCTGCTTTATTTAGTAATATATTTGTTAAATAAGCATAAGATGCACACACACCTTTGCCTTTTTCTAAAACACATGTTAATGGTTGCTCATTGCTTTTTCTACTTAATTCTATATCATATTCAACAGTATTTAAAACATATAAACATATGGCTTGTATTTTCTTTTTATCACTCATATCAGGTGTAATAATACTATTAATTATATTATCTGTTGTTTCGGAGTTAATAATGTCTTGTTCACTTATGTTAGTTTTAATATTATGACTTATTAAATAATCTAGTAATTCTTTAGTTACATATGCTGAATCAGAAAGATATATTTCCTTTAAATTAGGTAGTTCATAAATAAAACTTAAGTCATTTAAAGATGAATTAGCCCTTAATGTTATGCAAGTTATATTAGGACATCTTTTAGGAAGTTCATTTAAATTTGTAATATAATGACAGTTATTTAGAGATATCTGTTCTATGGTATTAGGAAGATATTTAATAAAGTTATTATCTATTGATACTGATTCAAAACTTATTATTTTAGTCTTAGAAGATAATAACTGAATATTTTGAAAAGTTTTCTGATTAATATTGCAATTAACAAAATAAATAGGCTTGTCTAAACAATTTAAAAAAACAATATTTCCTTCGTTATCAAATAAATAGTTATCTTTAAAATGATGTTTTGATTCTACTGTTGATTTAACATTTGCTACTACTATCGCTTTTTTATTAAGTTCTTCTAAAATTGCATCATTGTTAGTTATTAAGTTTCTATCATTTTCAGAACTAGTGCTATAATATTCTACCGCTTTTACTAAATCTGTTCCTAAATTGTATATACTACTTGCAGAAAATACTAAACACCCTACCATAACTCCCATAATAAAGGTTTGTTTACTATTCTTTACTATACTTCCACCTAATGCTTTAATTCGAGTTAATATATCCTCAAATTTATATTTATTTTCAAAAGAACAATCATTTTTATTAACGGATATTTTTTTCATGCATTATCCCCCTATAATTTATTTAATAACTTTTCAAGCATTTCTAATTCTTTATTATTTAAATTTGCATCCAATTTGGATGTGCCAATTATATCATCATATTTAGCAGCAAAATATTCATTGTTATATTGGTAAACTATGTAAAAAACATTGTTTTCTTCATCCCGAAAACGAAAAATCACTTCTGCTTTTTTGCTATTACCATCTTTATCTAGTATATCTATATATTCTTTCATAGCGTCTCCATATTTAATTTATTTTTTTAAATATCTATCTTCCTAGTTTTCCTTCTAATATTTTATTTATGGCTTCTTTATTATTTTTTATAATATTCTCAAAACTTTCTTTTAAATAATTATTAAAGCTATAAGAAGGATGTCTCCAACCATAATCAGCAATAGTTTCACAAACTTCTAAATATTTTCTTAAAATATATTTTAAAAATTCTTGATAATACTCATTATTAGGTTCCGAATATGTTTTTATGAAACTTTCTATTTCACTTAAAAGTAAATTTATACGAATGTCTATTTCTGGTGGAATAGGTATGTAATCGTGGCGATATCCTACTTTTGTATTATAAATAGGCTCTAATTCTGCAAGTAAAAAAGATAATGTTCCAGTTGGTCTTGTGCCATTTTTATTTGATAAAGAAGTAATTTCTTTTATTATTTCTTTTAATAATAAATCTGCTCTTGCAACATCTAATGGATTAGGTGTTATATATCCATGTCTCAATGCAATATTTGTTTTTTCTATTTTAATATACTTCTCATATAGATTTGCTAAATGTCTTCTGGAATTTAGATAATCCTTTAACCAATTATCTAAATCACTTTCACTTTCTTCTCTCGTTTTTGTATATGATTTATAAGCAATATTATTGGTTGGTTCTGGATTTTGTTTATTTAGAGTTTTGTCATATTCTTTTCTTTTTTCTAAATCTGATAATATCTCATAAGCTTCATTAATCTTTTTCATAATACTATTAGTATCTTCATTAGTATTTAAATCAGGGTGATATTTTTTAGCTAGCCTATGATATGATGCAACTATTTCTTCTTGGGTTGCATTCATACTTAATCCTAGTCTTTCATAATAGTTTTCAGATTTAACTTTTGGTTTTAGTGGTACTAATTGTCCATAATCATTCATAATTCATTTCACCTTTATTTCTTTATTAATATTTTTATACTTTTTTATTCTTAAGAGTTTAAAGTTTAACCTTCTTTACTAAAAAGATTTTTACAAACATCCCCTCTTTTTTAAGATGTATTTTAGCATATTTTTATTAATTTGTCTAATTTAGTAATTCTTTTTGGGAAATATTATTTTAAAAGTAGTAAATCTTTTAAGCTCACTTTCTACTTCAATCTTGC
>CAOJKG010000112.1 GCA_948437815.1 uncultured Mycoplasmatota bacterium | reverse complement strand
TATTGGAGAAAAAGAAATAAAATTTGAATATATAAATGAAGATAATATCAAAATTCCTTATTCATATAAGTTAAATATCAAAGATACTACACCACCAGTAGTTTGGTTAGGTTCTAGTTACACAGTAAATGTTGGAAGTAAAGTTAATTTAACTGATAAAATAATGTGTGGAGATAATTATGATGATAATCCATCTTGTGAAATTATTGGTGAATATGATATGGATACAGTAGGAACCTATCCTCTTACATTTAAAGCAACTGATTCTTCAGGAAATATAACAGAAAAGAAATTTAACTTATATGTAGTAAAACCAAAACCTTCAACAGGGAATAACAATAGTAAGCCATCACCTAAAACTTATTTTAGTGATATAGTTGAAAAACATAAGAATGAAGAAACTGAGATAGGCTTGGACTTATCAGAATGGCAAGGAACAGTTGATTTCAAGCGGATAAAAGAAGCAGGAGTAGAGTTTGTTATTTTGCGAGTTGGTGGAACTAAAGGCATAAAAGGAGATTATTTTTTAGATGGTAAGTTTATAGAAAATATAACAAAAGCTAATGAAATAGGAATGCCAGTAGGAGTATATTTTTATTCTTATGCTAATAGCAAAGAAAAAGTTTTAAAAGATGCTGAGTGGATATATGAACAAATAAAACCCTATAAAGTAGAATTAGGAGTAGCCTATGACTGGGAAAATTGGAGTTTCTATAATGACTTTAATTTAAGTTTTTACAAATTAACAGACATGGCAAATAGTTATTTAAATTATTTTAAAAGTAAAGGATATAAAGGCTTATTATATGGTAGTAAAAACTATTTAGAACAAATATGGTTAGATACAGATTATCCAATTTGGTTAGCACACTATGCCAAATCAACATCTTATAAGGGTAATTATCATTATTGGCAAATATGTAGTAATGGTAGGGTAGATGGAGTTAATGCTGATGTCGATATAGACATAAGATATAAAAATAAGAATTAGGAGGAAAAATGCTACGAAATATATATTTAGATAATAATGCTACAACAAAATGTTCTGATGAAGTATTAAAGGTAATGTTACCTTATTTAAGTAATGAATATGGCAATCCTAGCAGTATTTATAGTTTTGGTAAAGAAGTAAAAGAAGAAATTACTAAAGCTCGAAAAAATATAGCTAAGTTATTAAATGCAGATGAAAATGAAATAATATTTACTAGTTGTGCTAGTGAAAGTAATGTAACTGCTATTATGAATGCTGTTAGAAATTATCCTGAAAAAAAACACATAATTACAACAAAAGTAGAACACGCTTCTATAATAGAAACAATGAAATACTTAAAAAGTATAGGATATGAAATAACATATTTATCAGTAGATAAATACGGTAGAATTAATATTGAAGAACTAAAAAAAGCAATCACCAACAATACTTGTTTAATAACAATTATGATGGCTAATAATGAAATTGGTAATATTTATCCTATAAAAGAAATAGGCAAAATAGCAACAGCTCACAATATTCTATTTCATTGTGATTCAGTACAAGCAATTGGTAAAATCAAAATAGATGTTAAAGCTTTTAAAGTTGATATGTTATCCTTATCTGGCCACAAAATTAATGCTCCCAAAGGTATAGGAGTTTTGTATATTAAAAATGATGTGCCTTTTGCACCATTAATATTTGGACATCAAGAAAATAATAGACGAGGAGGAACAGAAAATGTTGCTTATATTATTGGCTTAGGTAAAGCTGTGGAATTAATATTAAATGATAATTATGAAGTAAATAATCAAATGCAAGAACTAAGAGATTATATGGAAAAGAAAATTAAAAATAATATAACCGATGTAATAATTTATGGAGATATAGAAAATAGATTATCTAATACATCCAGTATAGCTTTTAAAGGTGTTAATGCAGAAGAATTATTATTGATGTTAGAATCATTTAATATCTTTGTTTCAACAGGGTCAGCATGTAATTCTGAAATTGCCGAACCTTCCCATGTACTTACTGCTTGCAATACCGATTTAAAAAATTATAGCCCTATAAGAGTTAGTTTAGGAAAATATAATACAAAAGAGGAAATTGATATATTTGTTAAAAGGTTAGAAAGTATAATTAATACAATAAGGAAAAGAGGTTAAAAATGTCAGTATTAGTAAACTTTAAAATATGCGACAATGCAAAAGAATGTGGAGGAATAGCAGTTTGTCCGACTGGTGCATTATCTTGGAATGAAAAAAAGGGAACTATTGAAATAAACAATGAAAAATGTATTTCTTGTGGTTTATGCGAAAAAGAATGTTCAATTGGAGCAATTGCGGTTGCCAAAAATGAGGCAGAATATAATAAAATTCAAAAAGAAATAGATGAAGATATAAGAGCTACAAAAGATTTATTCGTTGATAGATATGGTGCAGTTGCAATATCAGACTTTTTTAAGATTGAATTAAAGAATATAAATGATAAAATTAAAAAGAATTGTATAACATTAATTGAAATATATAATCCAGATATAGCGGAATGTTTATTAAAATCTATTCCTATAAAAGATTTAACAAAAAATCTTCCTAAAGACACTTTATATTATAAAATCGAAAGTGATAAAGTTATCGATGAGTATGAAATTAAAGAATTACCATCTCTACTAATATTTAAGAATGGTAAACATATAGGAAATATTGAAGGATATTTTAGTAATGACGAAAAAGAAAAAATAATAAAAGATTTAAATAAAATTATTAATAGTTAAAAAGACATACACAAAAAGTCTTTTTTTATTTATAAATAATATATAAGAATAATAAAATATAATGGTGATTAATATAAAAAGAGTAGGCATAATAATACGTGAATTTAAAGAAAGCAACATTGATTTTATTGGTACAAGAAAAGATTTATTTTCTAGTTTAAAAGATTTTAATGTAAGTATAATTGGAATACCCATTAATATCGAATTTAACAAGCT
>CAOJKG010000111.1 GCA_948437815.1 uncultured Mycoplasmatota bacterium | reverse complement strand
GTTGATTTATCTTTTAAAATACTATAAAATATATAATACAAGGAAGATGATTAAATGAATAAGCTAATAAAACTTTTTACTTTAGTATGTTTTATGTTTTGTTTATCAGGGTGTTTTAAAGAAGATGTCTTAAGTAATGATAATGTTTACACAACAATATATCCTATAAAATATTTAACAGATGTTTTATATGGCGATACCAAAACTATTGCAAGTATCTATCCAAATGGCGCTAATGTTTCTAAATATGAACTTACCAAAAAGCAAAAAGAAGTATATAGTTTAGGTTCATTATTTGTATACAATGGTATTACTACAGAAAAAGAATTAGCTAGAGAATTTTTAAAGAAAAATAAAAACATATTACTTATTGATGCATCATACAACTTAAAATATGATACTGATATTGAAGAATTATGGTTATCTCCAAACAATTATTTAATGCTTGCCAAAAATATAAAAAATAATTTAATTGAGTACACAACAAGTAAAGTTACGAAAGAATCTATTGAAAAAAACTTTAAAGAATTAGAAGAAAGATTATCATATATGGATGCTGATTTAAGAAGCATTGCAACATCTGCGGCTAATGAAGGAAGTACACTTATAGTAACATCTTCAAGTAAATTAAATTTCTTAAAGAAATATGGTTTTGAAGTTTTAAATCTATCAAATAGTAGTATTAATGAAAATACAATCAAGAGTAATTTTAAAAATGAAAACTACAAAGACATATATCTATGTAGTACTGATCAAAAAACAGCTTTAATAACTGATTTAGAGACCAACTATGGAGCCAATGTAATAATTGTTAATACTATGGAAACTCTAACTGATAATGAAGTAGCAAATAAAGAAAATTATGAAACCATAATGAATAATTTTATTGAAAATATTCGTAATACTACCTTAAGTTAACTTGAGTTAGTATTTTTTTTATGATAAAATAATTTTACTAGGGAGATGATTACAATGTTTGAATACATGGGAGATAGAATTAGTAAAGCGATAAAAAACATTAGAGGAATGGGTTCAATTACTGAAGAAAATATTAGTGAAGCTATGCGCGAAATAAGACTTGCTTTACTAGAAGCCGATGTTAACTATCAAGTTGTAAAAGAATTTGTAGCTAGTGTAAAAGAAAAAGCCATCGGAGAAGATGTAGGTAAAAGTTTAAAACCAGATGAATTATTTATTAAATTAGTAAAAGATGAATTAGTTACTCTTTTAGGTAAAGACCTTGTTCCTTTAAAAATTAATAATGGTACTACTTTATTAATGTTATGTGGACTTCAAGGTTCTGGAAAAACAACAACAGCAGGTAAGCTTGCGAATTTCTTAAGAAAAAAACATCATAAAAAACCTTTATTAGTCGCTTGTGATATATATCGTCCTGCGGCTATTGACCAATTAGTAAGTGTTGGAAAAAGTATCGATATCCCAGTATTTACAAAAGGAAAAGTAAATCCTAATGAAATTATTAAAGATGCGCTAGTTTATGCTAAAGAAAATAATCTAGACTACATTATAATAGACACAGCAGGTAGATTACAAATCGATGAAAGCCTAATGCAAGAATTAAAAGATATATCAAATAATTTTAAGATAGATGAAACAATACTAGTAATTGATGCAATGATGGGTCAAGATGCTATAAATGTTATTAATGGTTTTAATAGTGCTCTTAATTTAACAGGAACAATTCTAACTAAACTTGATGGTAACACTAAAGGTGGAGTAGCATTATCTGTAAGACATTTAACTAATATTCCCATTAAATTTGTTGGTGATTCAGAAAAAATGGATGGTTTAAGAGAATTTTATCCTGAGGTTATGGCTAATAGAATATTAGACATGGGAGATATATTAGGCATTGCTGAAAAAGTTGAAAATTTAATCAGTGAAGATGACGCTAAAAATCAAATGAATAAAATGAAAAAAGGAAATTATGATTTAGAAGACTTCATGATGAATTTACGTCAAATAAAAAAATTAGGACCATTAGAAAATATTTTAAAGATGTTACCAGGCGCTAGAAAAATGGGTTTAAATGAAATAAGTATTAATCCCAAAGATATTGCGCATATAGAAGCAATAGTAAGTTCAATGACACCATACGAAAGAAGACATCCTGAAGTATTAAAAGCTACCAGAAAACAAAGGATAGCAAAAGGTTCAGGTCGAAGTGTTGAGGAAGTTAATAGATTATTAAAACAATTTGAACAAATGAAAATGATGATGAAGCAAGTATCAAATGGCAATATGAAGCTACCATTTTAATAAAAATAGGGCTAATATCCTAACAATAAAAAAAGATAAACATAAAATACACTAGAAAGGAAAGTGTATTTTTTATGAAAATAAATAATAATCGTGATTTTGAAACAATGCAAGCTGAAGGCTATTTTAATGCTGAAGTTACAAGTGGAGCAAATATGAATATGGGATATGGAATGAATAGTTGTCCATGTGACATGGGAATGAATATGAATATGATGGGAGAAACTATGCCAGGAGTAGTATGTCCACCAATATATGAGAGTCCACGTGAAACAGTATGTCATAGATATATTTGTCATGAAGTACCACACATTCAACCTTGCAATACAAGAATAATTAATCATCACATATATCGTCACACTTTTACCCCAACTTATTCTTGCTGTGAAGAAAATGAAGTACAAAACGTATACGAAAGAAGATGCTGCTAATCTTCTTTTTTTATAAATTAATTAATAATTAGTATGACCTTTTATTAAATATGACTAGTAGAATTATATGAAACTTTAGAAAAATGCAATCTAGGTATTTTGAATCATATTATATTGATTTGCAATTAGTATTAAGATATAATAATTAAAAAAGGATATATTAAAAAGGAGTTTTGTTTTTATGAAATTTATGGAAGATTTGAAAAAAAATAGAAAAATAATTAGTATTATTCTTTGCGTATTTTGTATTTTC
>CAOJKG010000110.1 GCA_948437815.1 uncultured Mycoplasmatota bacterium | reverse complement strand
ATATTGCTGTAAAAGGAGATCCTATTGCTGACCTACAAGAAGATTTAGCTGCAGATGTTGCCCCTTTGAAGATACAACATCAATAAAATACAATGAAATGAACCAATATTTAAAATTAGACCATACACGAGTATGTGTCTTTTTTTATTGGCAGAAGATATTTCTATTTAATCTTATAAGGGTGTAATAATTTCAAAGCACCATTTTTATTAAGGGGGAAAATATTATGAAAAATGATAATTTAAAAGTTAATAAAGAAAATAATTCACATTATATAAGTGCGGATGACATTGTATATCGCACGGACTTAGGTAAGTCAAGTAAAGTTGTATATTTATCACATCAAAATACATCTGGCAGTTGTATTAAAAGAATAGATAAATATACTTATCTTGATAAAAGAGATAATAAAGTCAAGGATTATGATTTAGATAAACCAGTTAGCATTAAAGATATAAAAAGAAAAGTTAAAAAGTACGAGGAATTAGTTTTATATAATTTTAATGGTGGTAAAAATGAATTATTTATCACACTTACTTGTAGAGATAAAATCACAGATTTACAAGTGATTAAAAATCGTTATCAAGAATTTTTAAAAAAGATACAAAAGGATTATAAAGGTTTAGAGTGTATTGCATTATTTGAAACTACTGCCAATTCATATTGGCATATACATCTATTTATAAAATATGTTGATACATCAAAAGTATTATATATTCCACATAATGAATTAAAAGATTATTACTGGGGTTATGGTGCAGTACACATCATAAAGAATTCTAATACTTTTAGAAATCTAGGGCATTCAAAAGATAGTAGACAAGAGAAACTTGAAAGATTAACTAATTTTCCAAAAGGTTTTAGAATGTATTTAAAGACAAGAGGAATTAAAACACCACCCAAGGAAAAAATACCATATAAAGATTGTCCAGAATATCAATCAAGTGATTATAGTGTAACAAAGACAGATACTTATATCATAAGAAATGAAAATACAGATGCGATTGTAAATACAATCACAACAATAATGTATAGAAATAATAAACCTAAAATAGAAAAGTAAAATATTAATGTAGCAGGTACTAGAAAAAGTACAATGCACAAATTCTAATTTTTCCAAATTAGAACTTCTTTCAATTTATCATTAGAAAGGGTGGTTATATGCACTTAGTTGAGATTAGACAAGATTTACACGATACATCAGTAAAAACAAGCATTTATGAAAATAGTAAAATCATAAGACAGTTGGAAACATTGGCAGAATTTACAACAGATTTAAGTCAGGCAGATTGTGAATATATAGCCACCTTACTTTTAAAATCAAAGACATTATTAGAAAAAGCATATACAATATTTAAAATAAGTAACGAGGAGGTGCAGAAAAATGATAAGCAAAAAACAGATTAGTAAAACATCAGCAAGTAGAAAAGTTTTAACAGAGGGGTTACAAAACAATGATAGACTAGACATTACAGACTTATTAGAATTAGAAAAAGAAACAATTGATAACATTTTATTACGCATACAAGAAATACCATTTGACTCAGCAACAGCAAATTATATTTATGATTTAGTTAGCATAAGCAGTACAACATTAAATAACATTTGCACAGATTTTTTAGATATGGAGGTATGGTAAATGAGAGAGTTAGAAATAATTAAGTTACAAGAAATACCAAGCGAAGAAATAATATCATTTTCAAAGTTAGATACATCGCCAGTAGTTACAATTTTAGATGACCTAAACTATGGGTTATTTAATGAATTTGTAGTGTTAGCCGATGAATTAAAATTAGTATTCTTTTTGGTAAAAGATACAAAAAAGATTGCAGTTATTGGCAATCAACAAGTGGCATTAAAAATTGCAAGATTATTACAAGTTAAAGCCCAAGTAATGTATTACACTTTATTAAAGCAAAAAAAGATATTAGGCAAAATATATACACCAAAGCGAGATACCAATTATGTAGTACAAGCATTTGACGGAAATGGCAAACCAATTGACCCATTTATAAATACGGAAATACCAGTAGTAGATTGTGTTAATTTATCAAAATATACTTTTAGAAATTATAAATATTATGTAAGTGTTAGAGGTAGTAAAAACAATAAGGTTAAAAATTGCCAACTATTACGAGATAAGCGAAGAAATTTCACATTAACTAGCAAAATATAGTGTAATGAAAATATCATATACTATATTCCGTGTGTTGTGAAAATCAAATTTAAGACATTTTTATATTACAAGCAATAAAAGAGTAATAGCCAAAATATAAAATTAAAATAAAAGCCCTTGTCATATTTTAAAACTTATGGCATATTTCAAAAATTTATGATTGAAAATATCAGCATAAAATTTTTAGAAAGTTTTTTAGGAGAGGGACTTGAGAATTCCAAAAATAGCATATATACTTACAACAGTAAGCCTTACAAGTTTTTTGAGAAAGGTGGTGTAAGTATTGGAAAATGAAAAAGACAAAGAAAAAGAGTTGTTAAAACATTTTGATTCCATATTTGATACAGATACATTAAAAACAATTAAATTTGACAATATGCCTATGTTGAAAGCATTGTTTGATTATTTTGAAGAATTTCTATACAAGCCAAGTCCAAAATATGATAAGTTACGAAGACAACATATAGAAGTTTCAGACCTATTAGAAAAATCTTTTACAGAAGGGCAACAGACATTGTTTGAGAAATATTGGGAAATAGGTTGTCAAATGGAAATCGAAGAAAGTGAACAACTATTCTATTTTGGGTACATCATAGCCAAAAAGTTGGAACAAGAAAGCAAAATTGAAAACAAAGAAACAAATAACTAGGAATTTTCCCATTCCTAGTTATTATTATTTAGTGTTAATTGTTGCGAGATTTTATTTCTAGGGAATTTTACATATAACATCATATAAATTCCCAAGTGCAAAAATAAAGTTTATTCTTGGTGTGGTACATATTCAATAATATCAGCAACATCGCAGCCAAGCGAAAAGCATAGCCTTGAGAGTACGTTAAAATCTATTCTAGTAGCATTGTTTTCTTTTAGAGATTGTATAGTTTGAAATCTAATGTTTGTAGCAGTATTTAGTCTATATGTTGAGATACCAGCCTTTTGCATTAG
>CAOJKG010000109.1 GCA_948437815.1 uncultured Mycoplasmatota bacterium | reverse complement strand
GGAAGTAAGACAGGTCATACCAATAATGCTGGTTATTGTTTATCTAGTTTAATAAAAAGTAATAATCACGATATTATAATTATTACAGGAGGAGCTTCTAAAATAGATAATAATTATTATCATCTTATAGATACAATAAATTTAATAGAATACACTGATAAATTATTAGAAGAAAAAGAAGAAAAAAGGAAACTTGAAGAAGAAGCATTAATAAAAATTAAAGAACAAGAAAAAAACAAACAAAAAGAATTAATAAAAATTGAAAAAAATAGAATATATGTTAATCGCACATTAATAATTGGCGGCATTTTTATATTTTGTTTAGTAATAATTAATGCTTGCAAACCAAAGAAAAAGAAAGTAAGGAAGTAAAATGGAACCGTACAAAACATTAAATAAATTAAATATAAAATATGAAGAAGTAGAACACATTCCAGTGTTAACCAGTCTTGAAGCAGAATTTATAAAAGATATGATATCAGGAGTAGGAGTTAAAAACTTATTTTTAAAAAATAACAATACATATTATTTAGTATTAACACCTGACGATAAATTAGTAGATTTAAAAAAATTATCAAAACTTGTAAATGGTAAACTCAACTTTGCAAGTGTTGAAGAATTAAGAGAAACATTAAATTTAGAAAAAGGTAGTGTCACACCACTAGGTTTAATAAATGATGTTAAGCATCAAGTAATTGTATTAATAGATAATACTTTAATTAATGAAACTATATTAGTGCATCCATTAGTTAATACCAAAACCATATCTATTACTACAAAAGATTTAATAAGACTAATTGAATACTTAAAAAATGAATATCTTTTCTATTGACAAATTAAGCTGGGGGGGGGGGTATAATTTTAATATAAAAAATATTTTAACTAAAAATGTATTAGTGATATAATAATATAGAAAAGGAGTTTATATGATAGAAGTTAAAAATATAAAAAAGAAATTTAAAAAACAAAAAAACAAAAAAGAGAGTATTGAATTTTTCGCTGTAAACGATATTAGTTTAAAAGCCGAAGATGGAAAAATTATTGGTATATTAGGACCTAATGGTGCTGGTAAAACAACACTTTTAAGAATTATTGCAGGGATAATGGAGCCAACTGAAGGTAAAGTAAATTATGATAAATTAAACTTTAAAGATAATGAAATAGAAATAAAATCAAATTTAGCATATCTCTCAGGAAATACCAAAATATACGATTATATATCAGCTTATGAATTATTAAAAATGTGTTTAGAGTATTATGATTATCCAAAAAACAAAATAGATACAAGAATAAAAGAAATAGCCAAATCATTAAATTTAGAAAACTTTTTATACAATCGTATTTCTAATTTATCAACAGGTCAAACCCAAAGAGTTAATATAGCCAGATGTTTAGTGCATAATCCTAAATATTATATATTAGATGAAGCAACAAGTGGCTTAGATATCATGTCTAGTGAAATTATCTTAAATTTTATAAAAAATGAAAAAAGTATGGGAAAAACAATATTATATTCTACGCATTATATGGAAGAAGCTGAAAATATTTGTGATGAGGTTATAATGATTAATAAAGGTCGTATTATAAAAAGTGGTACTCCCGAAAGTATAAAAAAGGACACCAAGACAACTAATCTTAGAGACTCTTTCTTTGCGCTTATAGGAGGTTCAAATGAAGAATAATAAAATAGGAAAAGTATTAAAAAAGGAAATAGTAAGTGTTTTTCGTGATAAGAAAAGTTTAGCAATGATGTTAATTATTCCTATAATTATTCCGTTAATAATTATAGGTATGTCAGCTTTATTTGATGCCCAGATGAGTGATGATGCTGGTGATAATTATAATAAAATAGGATTTTCATATGAATTAAGTACTAAAGAACAAGAGATATTAACTAATTTAAATATTGAAGTTACAATAGATAACGAAGACAATTTAAAAGAGAAGATAAACAATGATGAAGTATATCTATATATAACTAAAAATGAAAATAAATATACTTTAAATTATAATATGAGTAGTGATAAAGGCGGATATGCATCTAGTTTAGCAAATAATTATTTAAGTATTTATAAAGAGTATTTACAAACTGAAAAATTAAGTAGTAATAATATGAATCCTACTGATATATTAAATATAATTGAGATAAAAGAAAGTGATTTAAATACTGAAAGTTATTTTGCAAATTATATTATAAGTTATGCTTTTATGTTTATTTTAATGGCAATTACAGTATCAGCAACATATCCAGCAACTGACTCAACAGCAGGCGAAAAAGAAAGAGGAACACTAGAAACATTGTTAACATTCCCTATTAAAAGTAGAGATATAATTATTGGTAAACTACTTGGTGTTACAACGTCATCAATTGTCACAGGTGTATTAAGTTTAGTTCTAGCATTAATTTCATTCCAATTTATAAATAACACATATAGTATATATGAAAGCATTCCTGTTACAATGAGTATTCCAACAATTTTAATTTCTATCATAATAATTATTATGTATTCTTTATTTATAAGTGGATTATCAATAGCTATAGCAAGTATGTCAAAAACATTTAAAGAAGCGCAAAGCGCCTTAACACCATTAACATTTTTAGCAATGTTTCCTGGAATGATAGCATTTATGGTTGGAATACCTACAACTACACTATATTCTATAATACCATTCTTAAATTTCTCAATGATATTTAGTGATACAAGTGCTGGTAATATAAATGTTATAAATATAGCTTTAATGATTATATCAACTATTATATATATAGTAATAGTAATATGGTATATTATAAAAGAATATAAATCTGAAAAAGTATTATTTGGTATATAATTTGACAGCTATAAAAAAATTTAAAACTAAAAGGAAACTATAAAAATTTGCAGTTTCCTTTTTTGATAAAGAAGTGCATCTTTATTATTAGAAACATAGTTTTTAGTTACAAAAATAATATAAAATTCAAGAAAAAATATTTACAGTATTATTATTTAGTAGTATAACTTTAAATATGTAACATACATAAAAATTAGGTACTATTATCAATCCATTATGAAAGAATAAATTTCATATTAGTATATAAAAAAGAAAAGGAAAATGAGAATGAAAAAAATAATAGAAGTAAAAAACTTA
>CAOJKG010000108.1 GCA_948437815.1 uncultured Mycoplasmatota bacterium | reverse complement strand
TATTAAAAAAACTTTCTATTTTAAGAAAGCTTGATATTTTGAACTATATTCATTAAATAATTTTTGAATTTTTTGAAAATTTTCTGGACTAAACTGATTTTGATATCTTTCCAAATGTAAAAGTTTAGGGTTTTTAATAACTTGTTCCCAATTCTTTTTTACAAAATCATAAACAAAATCAAGTTCAGTATCACTTAAGATTACATTCTTGCTTATTGCAAAATTATTTACATCATCACGAGTTAATTTTGACATATAACGACTAATTAAATTATACATAAATATCACCTACAATATTATATGCGAGAAAAAATAAATAATCTTATTAAATTTAAAAAAATAGCCATACTAAAAAGGGTGTATAAAATGCAAAAAAAGTTTTTAATATATATTGCCTTTTTAAGTTTAGTATTTAGTTTCTTTATATTTAGGGTATCAGATTTAGCCTATGCAAATCATGAAAAGTATGTCGATAAATATAACAAGATAACAAATATATATGTTTCAGGAAGTAGTGCTCCTAGAGGAAGAATATTAGATATTAATGGTAAAGTTTTAGTTGATAACATTGGGATAAATACTATCATGTATCATAAACCTAATTATATTACTTTAGAAGAAGAATTAAAAGTCGCAGAAAAACTAGTAGAGTTAACAAATTATAAATATGAATATAATGAAAATAAATTAAAAGAGTTTTATCTTTTAAAATATAAAGAAGAATGTGAAAAACTAATAACAGATATTGAAAAGAAACTTTATAATGAAAGAAAGTTAACTAAAAAAGAAATAGAAGAATACAAATTAGAAAGAATTACGGGAAGTATGTTAGATAGTTTAACAGAGTTAGAAAAATATAGTTCATACTTTTACTATTTAATGCAAGAAGGGTATATTTATGATAATAAAACGTTACTTAAAAATATTGATGAAGAATTATATGCTAAAATATTAGAAGCTAACTTAACAGGTATTTTTGGTAGTATTGATTGGAAAAGAGATTATAAATATGGAAGTACCTTAAAAACAATTTTTGGTGAAATAAGTAATTCTCTTCCTAAAGAAAAAGAAGATTTATTAAATACTGGATATAGCTATGATGACAAAGTAGGAATAAGTGGGTTAGAAGAATATTATGAAGAATACTTAAAAGGAGAGAAAGCCAAATATAAAATTGAGAATAACAATTTAAAGCTTATTAAAAATGCCAAGAGAGGAAATGACTTAGTATTAGAAATAGACATTGATTTACAACTAGAAGTAGAAAAAATAATGAAGAATCAAATAGAGCAAGCTAAAAAAATGCCAAATACCGAATTTTATCGTGAATCATATGCTTTAGTAAGTGACCCTAGTAGTGGTGCTATGCGAGCCATCGTCGGTATTAGAAGATTAGATAATGGTGAGTTTCAAGATGTAAGTATTAATATAATCAAGAATGCTTATACAGTAGGGAGTGCCGTTAAGGCTGCATCTTTAACTGTAGGATATCAAAACAATATAATTGATATTGGAACCAGATATAATGATTCATGTGTTAAACTAGCCAATTTACCTGCCAAATGTTCTTACCGAAGGCTAGGAGTATTAGATGATAAAAGAGCTTTAGCCCTAAGTTCGAATTATTATCAATTTATGATTGCCTTAGGTATATCAGGCAACAAATATAGTTATAATATGAAAGCCAAGGTAAGTGAAAGTGATTTTGCAACTTATCGTGAAACATTTAAAAAGTTTGGTTTAGGCACGAAAACCGGAATAGATTTACCAGGTGAACTTGAAGGATTTAAAGGTAACCAAGTAGCAATAGACCTTTTACTTAATTTATCAATTGGGCAATATGATTTATATACACCTGTTGGCTTACTTCAATATATAAATACGATTGGTAATAATGGTTCAAGATTAAAATTAAATATTATGCATAGTATTAAAAGTGAAGATGAAGTAATATATGAAAATAAGATAGAAGAATTAAATAAAATAGATTTAGAAGAAAAATATTTAAAAAGAATCCAAGAAAGTTTACGAGAAGTTATGCGCTCTGGGACAGGATATTGGTACGCTTCACCAAAAACTGATGCCGCTGGAAAAACAGGTACTAGCGAGTCTTGGATAGATAGTAATTTAGATGGTAAGATGGATAGTTTTGTCTTAAGTCATACTTTTTTAATGTATGCTCCCTTTGATAATCCTAAATACTCTATGGTAGTTATAAGTCCAAATATTAGTAATATAAATGGTAAAACAAATTATCGAGCACAAGTAAATCGCTTAATCGCTAGGGATATAAACGATTTTCTCTTGTCGAATGAATAATTTAATGATATAATACTTCTAGACTTTTTATAAAAGGAGGTGCCATAATGGCTAAAAATGAAAATAGAAATTATGTAACTTTAAAATGTACAGTATGCGGTGAAGAATTAAGATGTACAAGTAAGAACAAAAAAAATACTCCTGACCGTTTAGAGATTAAGAAGTATTGTAAAAAATGTCATAAACATCAAGCAACAAAAGAGAAAAAGTAGTTTAGTAAGGAGTTAGTAAATGAAGGGGAAATTTGGTAAAAGTTTTAGTTTGAAAAAAACTCCTAGAACAGGGTTAACTATACATGCTGTAATGGGGAGATTAAATACAAAACCAGAAAATATTAGAACTAGAAAACATCATGGCATTACAACTCATGTAACCAAAGAATCGGAGGAAAAAAGATATGAATATCAATATAAATGATATTAAAAATGGTATGACAATTATTATGGATAATAATCTATATCAAATTGTTGAATTCCAACATGTTAAACCTGGAAAAGGTGCAGCATTTGTTCGAATGAAATTAAAAAATTTAAGAACAGGCTCTATCACAGAAGATACATATAATACTAATATTAAAATAACTAAAGCTCATATAGATAGACAACCAATGCAATATTTATATGCTGCTGGCGAAAACTATGTATTTATGAATAATGAGACATATGAACAAGTTGAATTATCTACCAAAACTTTAGGAGATAATGTAAACTTTATAAAAGAAGGCTTAGATATAACAGTTGATTATTTTGAAGGAGAAGTTTTAGGTATAACAATTCCTGAAAAAGTAGAATATGAAGTTATTGAAACTGAACCAGCAGTTAAAGGTAACACTAC
>CAOJKG010000107.1 GCA_948437815.1 uncultured Mycoplasmatota bacterium | reverse complement strand
CAAGAAACAAGAAGAATGTTAGATAGAATAATAGGTTTCAGATTAAGTAAATTAATGCAAAGAAAAACTGGTGGAAAGAGTGCAGGGCGTGTTCAAAGCGTTGCCCTAAAACTTATTGTTGATCGTGAACGAGAAATTCTAGCATTTGTGCCTGAAGAATATTGGACAATCGAAGCAGACTTTAAGGAATTTAAAGCTACATTAGAGAAATATCACAATAAAAAAGTTGAAATACACACTGAAGTAGAAGCAGATGAAATATTAGAAAAATTAGACAAATCATTTAAAATAGATAGTGTTGAAGAAAAAGAAAAAATGAAAAAACCCAAAGATCCATTTAGAACTTCAACATTACAACAAATGGCCGCTAATCGTCTTAACTTTTCTTCAAGTAAAACAATGCAAATAGCTCAAAAGCTTTATGAAGGTATGAATATAGGTAAAGAAACAGTAGGTTTGATAACTTATATGCGTACAGATTCAACAAGACTTAGTGATGTATTTGTAAGTGACACTAAAACATATATTAAAGGTAAATATGGTGACGAATATGTTGGCAGTGTAAAAGCATCTAAAGAACCAAAAGGAGCTCAAGATGCTCACGAAGCTATAAGACCAACCAGTATAATGAGAACACCAGAATCTATTAAAGAATATTTAAGTAATGATGAATATAAACTTTATCGATTAATATATATACGTTCTCTAGCTTATTTAATGAGTAGTGCCAAAACTTTAGCTACTACTGTTAACTTAGAAAACAATGGTTATATGTTTAAAGCAACAGGAAGTGTATTAAAGTTTGATGGCTATTTAAAAGTATATAAGGAATATGAAGATAGTGAAGACACAATATTACCAGATTTCAAAAACTATAAAAGTGGCTGTGTTATTGCCGATAAAATTGAAAAATTTCAACACTTTACAAAACCAGCATCACGTTATACCGAAGCTAGTTTAATCAAAGAAATGGAAACATTAGGAATAGGTAGACCTAGTACTTACGCTACAATTATGAAAACCATTAAAGATAGAGGCTATGTCATCACTGAAGACAAAAAATTTGTTCCAACGGATATTGGTTTTGAAACTACTGACAAGTTACAAGAATTTTTTAGTGGCATTGTAAATGTTGAATACACGGCCAATATGGAAACAGAGTTAGATGAAATCGCTGATGATAAAAAAGACAATATTGAAGTATTAAGCAAATTTTATGATGAGTTTGCACCTTTAGTTGAGAAAGCATTTAAAGAGATGGAGAAAAAAGAACCAGAAAAAACTGGCGAAGTTTGTCCGGATTGTGGAAGCGATTTAGTTATAAGAAGTGGTAAATATGGTGAGTTTACAGCATGTAGTAATTATCCAACTTGTAAATATATAAAAAAGGAAGAAAAAGAAGTCGCTGTAGTTGCCAAATGTCCAAAATGTGAACATGATATAGTTGCAAGACGTACCAAGAAAGGTAAAACATTCTATGGTTGCAGCAACTATCCAAAATGTAATTACGCAACATGGTATGAACCAACTGGAGAGTCTTGTCCTCAATGTAAAAACTTATTAGTAAATAAAAATAAAACGATATTATGTGAAGAATGTGGCTATGTTAAATAGTCACTTTTTAATTATATTTTATCAAGTTTTAATTAAGTATTTGTCAAAATATGTTCTATTTTGTCGTGAATAAGTCAAATCTTACCTTAAAAATGTTTATGGCTTGCTTTTTAGAAATTTTAGTGTTTTAATAAATTTACAAACGAAGAAAAAATAAATAAGAAAGGAAAAAAATATGAGCATATTAAAAGTAAAAGATTTAAATAAAAAATTTGGTAAAAAAGAAGTGTTAAAAAGTGTTAGTTTTGAAATAAATGAAGGAGATATTCTAGCTTTCATTGGTCCTAATGGGGCTGGAAAAACTACAACAATTAAGTGTATTTTAGGCTTACAAAGATTAACCAAGGGTAGTATTACGATAAATGGTTATGATATAAAAAAGAATTTTGTTAAAGCTATAGAAAAGACAGGATGCATTGTGGAATCTCCTGATGTTTATATGTATTTAACAGGATATGAAAATTTAAAGCTACAAGCTAGTTTATATGCTAATATAAAAGAAGATAGTTTAACAAATATAATCAGGCTTGTCGGTTTAGAAAATAGAATTTATGATAAAGTAAGTAAATATTCTTTAGGAATGAGACAACGTTTAGGAATTGCAATATCTTTAGTGAATAGCCCTAATTTATTAATATTAGATGAGCCTACTAATGGACTAGATCCTGAAGGAATAAAAGAACTCCGAGAATTATTATTAAAACTATCTAAACGAGGAATGGGGATATTAATATCTAGTCATAACTTAAGTGAATTAGAAAGTTTTTGCAATAAAGTTTGTATTATATCAAAAGGTGAAATAATTGAAGAAAATAGTATTTCTAAGATAAAAGAAATTGATGAGAATAAATATATTATTAAAGTAAATGATACTAAAAAAATAAAAAAATTATTAAATAGTAATGATAAAATAATAGATGATAATTATATTGAAGTAATAAAAGATGAAAAAGAAATCGCTGAATTTATTAAAATTTTAGTAAATAATAATATTGATATATATGAAGTTAAAAAAGAGGTATTAACTCTTGAAGAAGCTTTCATGAATAGAGCAGGAGGTAAAAAAATTGATTAGATTAATAAAGTCTGAATTAAAGAAAATATTTTGTAAAAAAAGTTTTTATATTGTTACCATTCTATTTATATTGTATGCAATTTTAACAAATGTAATTTCTAAAGAAATGAATATTTATGACATAAATAATGAACGATTAGATATTACGGAAGCTGAAAATGCTAATAGGAATTTAGATCTTAATAATCCAGATGACTTATTATTATATGTATCAAATTTAACAACTATTGAAATTGGCAAAATAGATATTAATAGTAAAACTAGTAATCAAATATATTTAAATCATAACTATTTATACCCAGTAGTAGAAAAATTAAATGAAAGCAAATACATATCAAAAGATGAAGAAAAAGCTAAAGAATTAGAAAAAGAAAAAAATGATATTATGGCTAAAATATCTGCTGATGATTACAAATATTTTGTTAATAAAAATATTGAAGAATTAAAAGAAAAAATAAATACTACAAC
>CAOJKG010000106.1 GCA_948437815.1 uncultured Mycoplasmatota bacterium | reverse complement strand
TATTTTCTTTATTTTGTTAATATCCTAGACTTAAAGCATTCTTTTTGTTACAATTATTCTAAGGGTGGAAATGAATGAAAAATATAGCTAATGTCAATATAGATAATTTAAAATTTAATATTTCGGACTTTAAAGAAAACTTTTCTTTTAAAAATTATATTTTAAATGTTAGTAATAATGCTTTTGGTCATGGGATAAAATTGATTAAATATTTAGATGATGAATTTCAATATGTCTATACTAATAATTTTCAGGATGTTTTAAATATTAAAAAGTATAATCATAAAATTAAAATTATTTATAGTGGTTCTATAATTGAAGATAATATTTATGATTTGATTTTAAATGATGTTATTCTTGTTATAAAAAGTAAAGATATTATGGATTATATCTTAAGTTTAAAAATTAAAGATAAATTTGAAATTATTTTTAGTATTGATAAATATGATTTTAATGGTTTTAGTTCTAAACATGAATTAAACGATATTTTGGAAGATATTAAAAAAGATATTCATATTAATATCCTAGGAGTTATTGCAAATATTCACGAAAAAGATTACCTTGATTTTAAATATATTATGGAACCTTTAAAAGATTTAGAACTAGTTATCTTAAATAATGAAAATGATAAAAATAAAATTAAAGGTTCTAATGCGATTCTTTTAGATAAAGCTATTTATGGTATTGATATATCTAAAAGGAAATTATTTGATAAAAATATTTCAAACTTAAAACCTATTTTAGAAGTTAATTCTTATGTTACTAAAATAGTTAAATCGATAAATAAAAAGAAAGAAGTTTGGTATGCTATAGCCCCACTTGGTGTAGTTGATGGTATTAATACCAATATTTCTAAAGTATTTATTAATGATAAATTTTATTCTATTAAAGAAATTAATGATGAATACATAACTATTATTGTGGATAATTCTGTTAAAGTTAACGATATTGTCGAAATTTTTGGTTCTAATAATAGACTTGATTATTTTATTAAAGATAATATTTTTAATACTATTAATCATATTACTAGTATTATTTCAATTAATTATGAAAAAAGTTCTAAAAAATTAAAGAGTTAATAAAAAAGTATTAGAAGAAAATAATCTAATACTTTTTAAATGTTATTATTTTTTTTACATTATTTTTTACTTCTTTTGCTATTTCTTCATCCGTTAATTTTAAAGCAATAATTAATTTTGCAAAAGTTTCAATTAATGGTGAACTTAAGTCATTTTCTATTCTAAAAATTGTCTTTCTATCAAGATTTGCTAATTTTTCTAATTCTTCTCGGGATATTCCAAGTCTTTCCCTGTATTTCTTTAACATATTTACACCTCGTATAAATTGTAACAAATTTGCCGCATTGATACATCAATAAGTAAGCCAATCCGTGTTATATTATTTATTTTAATGAAAGGATAAATATAGAAGTAAATGTTTTAAAAGTTGTAAATAATGATACTATTATTATAGTAAATGATAAAGATATAGCTATATTAGAAATTAAATGTATTAATAATAAACTTTCTGAACCCTGGAAGTTAAAATACACCGAAAATGGTAAGCTTATAACATTAAAAAATGAGAGATACGAAAAAAAGTTTATGGAAGTTCCATAAACTCTTGATTTCTAAATGGTGGCTCGCGAGAGATTCGAACTCTCGACCCTTTGATTAAAAGTCAAATGCTCTACCGACTGAGCTAGCGAACCAAAAGATGGCTGCCTCGGCTGGGTTCGAACCAGCGGAATGTCAGAGTCAAAGTCTGATGCCTTACCACTTGGCTACGAGGCAATAATTAAAGTGGTGGGGAGACATGGATTTGAACCATGGAACCCGAAGGAACAGATTTACAGTCTGCCGCGTTTGACCACTTCGCTATCTCCCCATACAAATGGTGCCGACAGAGGGAGTCGAACCCCCAACCTACTGATTACAAGTCAGTTGCGCTGCCAGTTACGCTATGTCGGCAAAAAATGGTGGGCGATATAGGACTCGAACCTATGACCCCCTGCTTGTAAGGCAGGTGCTCTAACCAACTGAGCTAAGCGCCCAAATGTCTTGGACGTAATTTAATATATCATTAATAAAGAAAGATGTCAAGTTTTTTGGCATCTTTTTTCTAATTTTTTGCTTTAATTTTTATTTGATATTATTTCTGTTGGTTTTAAGTAATCAAAAATTGGAATATTTCTTAAAATACCAAATGTTATGGTGATAAATAAAAGCACATATATAAAATAATTATTTAATTTTATTTTATGTCTATAATTAATTATTTTATAAATTATATATCCTATTAAATAAGTAAATGCTAAGGGGTTATAACGAAATGCTTGATATATATTTAATTTTAATATTGATTCTAACATTCTCGTAATTCCACATCCAGGACAATATAAGCCTGTTATTTTATGAAAAAAACAAGGAATGCTAATTCCTAATTTTTTATAAAAGACAAGATATAATATTATTAAAAATATTAAAATTGCTTTAGTACTCTTCTTTGACATTATTTTGAAAAACGATTTAAGTCACTTTGAATTAAGCAATAATTTATAATGCCAAATCCAAATAGTGATAAAATTACATATAATACGGCATTATCTGAAGTAGCAATATTATATTTATTTCCAGCTTCAGTCATTTTTTTACCCATTTTATAGTTCCAATAAATTGCATAAATACCACACGTTAAAATAGTATATAAGAATGCCATTCCACCACTAGCACTTTTTTCATCAACTAAATAATTTGATTCATCAGTCATAACAATAAACCAGTATATAGAATATATCCCACATGTAATTATTGATAAAATAATACATGATACGATATTTCTAGTAGGTATTTTCGGATTATCATCTCTTTGATTATAATTATTTATAATGGTTGTATTACCACCATTATTTTGCGTATTACCACAATTTGGGCAAAATTTAGAACCTTCTGGTACTTCTTGCCCGCAATTAGAACAAAAACGTCCCATAAATTCACTACTCCATTTCTATTCTCTATTCTAGCATACCCCCCCCCGAAGTCAATTAAAAGTATACTTTGTTTTAAGTTTATAAGACGTTTAATTTAAAATAAATCTTTAAGTGCATTAACTATAGCTATTTTGCCATAATTATATGTAACTCCACCTTGTTGATATGCTATGTATGGTT
>CAOJKG010000105.1 GCA_948437815.1 uncultured Mycoplasmatota bacterium | reverse complement strand
GCTAAGGCAAATTCATCATCAGGCACAACTGCTAAAGCTTCTTTTTTCTTTTCATCTAATATATTTACAATAGCATTTTTAGCTGGAGATAAAGCACTTTTAATATACTCTTCAGGATTTTCACTATATAATACTACATCTACTTTTTCACCATTTAATTCTTTTAAGATACTTGCAATACGTGAACCTCTTTCACCAATACATGTACCAATAGGGTCAATTCTTTCGTTAGTTGTAGATAATGCTACTTTACTTCTAATACCTGCTTCTCTAACACATGCATGCATAATAAGAGTTCCATCTTGTAATTCTGGTATTTCAAGTTCAAATAATCTTTTTACAAAACCATAATGTTTTCTTGATAATAATATTAAAGGTCCTTTAGTACCATTTTCAATTTTAGTAACATACACTCTGATATTAGAACCCATTTTAATTGTTTCTCCTGGAATAATATCATTCTTAGGAAGTATTCCTCTGGTTCTTCCTAAATCAATATAATAATTTTTGTTATCTTCAAGAGCAACTAAACCTAATAACATTTCATCTTGCTTATCTTGGAATTCGTCGATAATACTATTTTTTTCAGCTTCTCTTATTTTTTGAGTTAATACTTGTTTAGCTGTAGAAGCCGCGACACGACCAAAATCTTTAGGTGTAACTTCTGTCTCAATAGTTTCTCCTACTTTAATTCCTGGCACCATTTCTTCTGCTTGCTCTAATATTATTTGAGCATCTATATTAATCTCAGGTGCTATTTTTACAATATTTCCTTCTTCATCAGTAGACTCGCTACCAAAGTCTACATCATCAACTACTACTAAATAAGAAAATACTTTGATTTCGCCTGTTTCACGATTAATGTCTACTCTCACATTTGTCTTAGAATCAAAATTCTTTTTGTATGCTGTTGCTAAGGCTTGCTCCATTCCCTCAAATACAACTTCTTCACTTATTCCTTTTTCTTTTACTATTGCTTTTACTGCTTTAATGAATTCTTCACTATTCATTATCTTCACCTCTTTCTTTGGATACGACATCTAAGATGTATGAATCTTCTGTAAAATCATACTCATCTACGATTGGATTAATGATATTTGTAGCATCAACGATTGTATCTAAATCAATACCTCCAACTTTATCTAATACTATTGATAAAACATTGTAATTCCCACTGTTTTTTTCATATGTAACACTATCAACAATAATACTCTCTTTTTCTAGAACTTCTCTAATCTTTTTCTCTAGTTCTTCTAAACTTTTTTTCATAACTCACCCTATTCTTATATAATAATAAAAGTGGGAAAATTCTTGCCCACTTAAATCTGTCAAAGTTATTATATCATAAAATAACTTATTGTCAAAGTTTATTTTGTTCTTTATTTTAAAAAGTTTGTTACTAATTCTATTATTATATTTTTCTCTTTAGGATTACTCTCAGCGATTAAAAGCGTTACTGCTACTAAAGTGTTATTATCTATTATTTGTTTTTCATTTTTGTATAAAATGTTATAAAATTGTAAAAAGTATATGAATAAAGTAGCGGCAATTCTCTTATTGCCATCGATAAACACATGATTTTTAACAACCATATAAAGAAAGTTAGCTGCTTTTTCTTCTAACGTGGGATAAACATCTTTATTATCAAAAGATTGATAAATATTAGCTATAACTGATTTTAGTCCTTTATCTCTTTCTAAAGCAAATATATCACTTTCTTCATTAAATCTTAAAGTTTCTATGATATTAATACAATTTTCATATGTTATTTTTTTATCACTTGTTGTACCTTCTATTTTTTTAAATGCTCTATGATCATAATCATCAAGCAAATCTAGGGCATTTGTGTACTCAGTTATAACTCTTAGTATTTCTTTACTATCATGTTCACTGGTATTTTCATACCCTCGACTTGCTATATCTAATAATTTAACAGTTTTTTCCAAATATTCTAATCTTTTATTATTTACAGCATAGCCTTTAATCATATAATCTTTTAATATCTTATTAGCCCATTTCCTAAAAATAATACCATTCTTGGATTTTACACGATAGCCAACACTTATAATCATATCAAGATTGTAGTAATCTAACTCTCTAGTTTGTGTTTTATTGGATAGTGCTCCATGTAAAGTGGTGTGTGCAAATTTTGCACATACCTCTTTTTTATCTAATTCATTTTCTTTAAAAATATTATTAATATGTCTTGTTATTACAGTTCTATCTCTACCAAATAATTCTGCCATTTGCTCTAGTGATAACCATACTGTTTCTTCTTTCATATTTACTTCTAATTTTACATTTTGATTTTCAAATAATATAATTTCATTTTTCATTTTCTACCTTCTTTCTAATTTTCATTATTTGTTATTTTGTTTTATAGCTTTTTTAAAACTATTTTTTCTTTAATGGAACTATTTTTAAAGTGTATCCAAGGGGCTCTAATAATTTAATCATTGTTCCTATAGTTGGTGATGTTAAACATCTTTCAACACGATTAACTGTTGCTCTAATCATATTGCTTTGTTCTGCTAGTTCTTTTTGGGTGATATGTTGATTTTTTCTTAAAAGTATAAATTCTTCAATTAACCTATCTTCTAGTTCAACAATTAGTTTTTCTTTTGCTATTAATTCTTGTTCATTCATAATACTTACCTACCTCAATATAAGTGTAACATAAATGTTATATATAGTAAAGAAAAATGTTTAGTAAATTGAATATTTTTTAAATTTAAAAAAGCTTAATAGCATTTTACTATCAAACTCCTCTTCCGGCTTTTCTATTTAATTTTAACCATTCAATATCAGCTGCTTGCAATTCTTCTTTATTTCTAGTATTATCAACTTTGTTATAAATGTTTCTTACTTCTTTTATTTTATCTTTTAAAGTTTGCATTTTAAGCTCTATTGTTTCAAAAGAATAATTTTCAGCAGTATATTCTCTTGGCTTTGATAAAATATTTAAACTTCCTGCATTATTAGATAAAACCCACTCTATTAACTCTTTTAAACTTAAATTAAACATAGGTAAGACTTTTTCATAAAGTGTTGATATTTCACTAATTGTTACTGGTCTTAAATCTCTATTTGTACTTATTGCAGTTTCATGATATAAAGAAGAATACAATACACAGGATAATGCTATATTAAATTCGTTTTCAGAATATTCTCCTTCCTTTATACTATCTTTTAATTTAGCTTTTGGATTTAGAGTTTTTTCATAATTAAATGGTGGTCTATCATATAATTCAATATATT
>CAOJKG010000104.1 GCA_948437815.1 uncultured Mycoplasmatota bacterium | reverse complement strand
TGTGGAAGTGGCAAAAAATTCAAACATTGTTGTTGGAAGCAGTATAAGTAATTTGACAAAATGTACAAAAAATGGTAAAATATCTCCTAAATTTAAGGGGGATTTTTTCATGTCTTACAATGATTATTTTAAAGAAGCAAAAGAAGGAGCTTCATTAGAAGAAAAAATTGAAATCATTAAAAATAATAATCTACAAGCATCTAATATGCGTAGAGAAATAGGAGCCTGGGGGGGGGTTCTTTACAAGTAAGTAAGAATCAAACTAATATAAGTATAGAACCAAATCCTGTTGATAAACCGTGTGATGAAACTGATAATAAAGCTAAAGAATTATATGACGAAATAAGTTTATTAGAGCTACAAGGATTATCAGAAGAAGAAATACTAAATAGAATAAGAAAGATCTTGGGAAAAGATGCAAACTATACAACTATAAGTAAAATAAAACTATTGTTGTATAAAGAGTGCATAATTTATAATAGAATGATTTTAGCAGCAACAGACCCTTCAGAAATAGCAGATCTTCGCGAAATGCTTGCCAGTATAAAATTAAAAATTGAATCACTAGACGAATTAGAAGAACTAGAAGATGAACAAGAAGTTGAAGAATATATAACAACTAATAATAACATATTCTTCTTATTGTCAGATACTGGTAAAATAATAGCCTTAGAAAGCTTAAGAAAAAATATTCCAAGAGACTACTATCCTGCATTTAAGGAACTATTATTAGGTTTAAAAGTAGGTAAAGCAAAAGGTCTAAAAAGATTAAAAAGATATGGCTATTTAGAATTAAAAGATTTTAAAATAAGAGTTACATTTGATAAGTTAAGCAATGGAAATTATATCATTCTTGATTGCTTTATGAAAAAGGTAGACACTGGCATATCATATCGAAATAATTTAGCAAATAGGACAAGTCAATACCAAAGAAAACAAAAGCAATTTTTAGCTGATCATACTAAAGAAGAATTTATAAAAGAGCACGAAGGTTATTTTATAGAGATATTAAGTCTATTAGAAAGTAAAGATTTAGAGGGGGAAGAAAAAAATGTTGCAAGAAGTATTTAATTTTTTAGATAGTAAAAAAGTATCTGAGAATAAAGAGCATACAGCCAAAATAAATGATTTAAAGAATTATTTTAGAGATTTTTTCCAATTATATCCTCAAAAAGATTTTGAAAGAATAAGTTCGTTATCTGACAGAGAAATTATGACTGCATTAATTATTTTAAGTAATCCTTTAAAATTAGAGGAAATATTAGAAATACTGAAAAAATATCCTAAAATATTTAAAAATGATAGATATACAGAATTATTCGCAGCTTTAACTCTTTATTATGACGATAAAAGAGTTCCAGACTTAGTTGAAGATTGTATTTCACTAAATCCTTTTATCTATATTCCTGCTACTTTAAGTTTAAGCAAAGTGTTTGTTGAAAATGGTATACCACCACAAATTGGAGATATTATAGATTTTATAAAAGAAAATCCTCAAGCTAAAGAAGAATTAGAAGTAGTTTTCACTAATTATTCAGCCCATTTTCATAATTATGGTGCATATATGATTGAAGCTATAAGAAGGTTTAGTGCGTTTCAAGAATTTGATGAAGAACAATATTTCTTATCAACGCTTACAAGAGAAGAAAAAAGACAGTATAAAAAAATGGTAGGTTTAGATAAGAGTGAACAAGATTTATTTTTAAAAGAAATAAGAAAGTTTTATAATTTCTTAAATACAAAACTAGACGAAATAGTTAAAAGTTATGAAAAAAGTGAACGTGATAGAAGAAGTCATAATAGAAATATAGAAGATTTAAAAAGGATTTTAGATACTAAAGAAGAGATAAAAAATATTGATGCGATAATAAAACTATGTGCTACTGAAGAAATAAAAGAAGTAGTTGTAAACTATATTTTAGATCATAATAGAAAAATATATTCAGCACTCATTACTGAATATGAAAAAGCTCGAGTAAATAGCGATGAAAACTTAAACAATTTATTTAATAAATATGGATTTAACTATGAAATTTTAGATTCTAAAGATAAAGCTCAATTAAAAAAGATGAACTTTGAAGATATAGAAGAATTATTAAAAAGATTAAGCTTATTAAAAGTTTATCAAATAAATGTTGCTAGAGTAAGTTTATTTAAATTATCAGTAATAGAAGAATTAGTATTTAAAGGAATAATAAGTGAAGAATGGTTAATAAATAATGAAAGTTTACTTTTGGAGGATAATAGAGAATTAGATATAGTTATAACAAATATAGATATGTTATCCAAAGAAGGAATAAATATGATTCAATATAGCAATTCATTGGATATTACCAAAAGTACTACATTGAAACATAATCTATATTTATTAAGACTATATAATTTAGCAGTTAATAAAAATACAACAAATATCAACTTTTTAGGAGTCAGGGATTTAAGACAAAGAATAGAATTTATTTATTCTCTAGGATTATATCAAGAATTAACAGATTTAAATATTTTAAATAATTCTATGGAAGATTTATTAAGAATAAAAATTGCTAATTCATTAAACATATCTGTCGATAGTATAACAGATATATCAGAGCTCTATTGTGATTTCTCTACTGAAGTCATACCAGAAGATATTAAAGAAAAACTAGGAAAAGAATCAGATTTTATTTTAGGAATTCCAGCATTTCTAGAAGAATACCGCGATTCTAATCAAACATTAAATATTAATGGCATATACGTATCAAGTGAAAAAGTAAAACGTAATCTTGCTAAAATAGGAAGCAATGATTCTGAAAGTTGTTTTTATGCTATAATATATAACGGTTTCTACACTTATGAAGAAATAGAAATATTAAAAGGTGTTTTATTACCAAGAGGTAATCAATTAAGTTAGAAGTTAATTCTTCTAACTTTTTTTTAGTTACATATATTTATGTAGGTGATAATATGTTCTTTAGTGAGATTCATGAACGAATCAGATTTGTATTTTTAGTTTGTATTTTCATATTAATAGCAATAATTATCAAAGTATTTTATATTCAAGTATTTACTTATGAGAAATTAAATAATCTAGCTGAAAGTTTATGGAGTAGAGAATTACCTATTAAAGCAGATCGTGGGTTAATAGTTGACCGTAATGGAGAAGCATTAGCTAGTAATATCACGACTGTATCATTAGTAGTTGTACCAGGTCAAATAAAAGACCCAGAGCGTGTTGCTAAAGATTTATCAGATATTTTAAATTCAGATTACAAAGATATGTTATCTCATGTAACAAA
>CAOJKG010000103.1 GCA_948437815.1 uncultured Mycoplasmatota bacterium | reverse complement strand
TTAATTAAAAGAGTTACAGATTTAGCATTTAATTTATTCATTAAAAGTTTTGTCATTTTTTTAGCTACATTAAAAATATGTTTAGTAGTATCTTCATCAAGTTCCACAAAATCCGTAAAATGTTTTTTGGGAATAACAAGAGTATGACCATCTCTAATCGGATTAACATCCATAATTACCATTACTAAATCATCTTCATATAATACTTTACTAGGTAGTTCACCATTAACTATCTTGCAAAAAATACAATCCATTTCTATCACCAAATCAATTATAGCACAAAACGCCTAAAAAAAGTGTACTTTTATCACAGGTTTGCATAAATTATGATTAGGAGGGATAAAAGTGGCAAGTTATAAAGAGATAGTTACAAAGGCAGTGGTGGGTAAAGCCAAAAAGAATAGTGTATCCAAGTTTTCTGTACAACCTGAAGAAACTCCAGATACAATTTTAGGATGTTGGGTGATTAATCATTCATTTGAAGGAAAAAATAATAATGGTGCAGTAGGAATTAATGGTGCATTTGATGTTAATGTATGGTATTCATATAATGGAGATACTAAAACAGCAGTTACTACCAAAAGATTTAATTACAATGACAAAATGAATATCAGATTAAAAGATGGTGCAAGACTTAATAATGCATCAGAAATTATTGTTAGAAGCTTAAACCAACCAACTGTTACTGATGTAAAAATCAATAATGGTATAGTAGACTTATCCATCGAAAAAGAATTAGGAGTTGAAGTTGTAGGAAATACAATGATAAAAGTAAGTGTTGAAGAAGATCCAGACGACTATGAATTAATCGAAGACATCGACGATAATGAAGTAGATAACGAAGTAGAAAGTATTGATGAAAATTATTTGAATTAGTGTCAACCAAAAATAGTTGACATCTTTTCTTTTTTATAGTAATATATTTGTAACAAAGGAGGAATAACAATGGCAGTTAAATTAAGATTAAAAAGAATGGGAGCTAAGCAAAAACCATTCTATCGTATTGTAGCCGCTGATTCAAGAAGTCCAAGAGATGGCCGTTTCATCGAAATAGTAGGAACATATAATCCAGTTAAAAAACCAGCAGAAATTACAGTTAATGAAGAATTAGCTTTAAAATGGTTAAATAATGGAGCACAACCTACTGAGACTGTAAGATCAATTCTTTCAAAAGAAGGAATTATGGCAAAATATGCAGAAAGCAAAAAAACAGGTAAATAATTATGAATATAACTGATTTTGCTACTTTACTTATTTCAGGAATAGTTAAAAATCCTGATATGGTTAAAGTAAGTTCATTTGAAGGTGATGAAGATACAACAATTTTAGAGATTCTTGTATCAAATGAAGATATGGGTGCAGTAATAGGTAAACAAGGTAGAAATGCTAAAGCTTTAAGAACTATTATAAATGCTCATGCTTATTTAAATAATATTAAAAAAATCAAAATCAATATTGATTCATTTTAAGAGTGTAACAGCTCTTTTTTCATGAAATAATTAATTAAATAATATAATTTAAAGAAAATAAAAAAATTAAATAATATTATTTGACTATTCCAAATATTAATAGTATACTTTTTATTAGAAAGTAGGATTATATGAAAAAAAGAATATTAAGTGCTATTGTTATGCTTTTAATATGTATACCAATAATATACTTTGGAGACAAAGCCTTCAGAATAGGCATCGCTGTTGTAAGTATGTTAGCATTAAGAGAAATGATAGATTTAAAGAAAAGTCATCATAAAATACCTAAAGCAGTAGAATTGATAAGTTATTTAGCACTATTATTTATAGTATTAGCAGAATATGAAGGATATTCTATCTTATTTGGTATAACCTATAAAGGTATAGCTATTTTGTTATTAAGTATCTTAAGTTTATGTTTGTTTTATAAAAAAGAGGAGTATACAGCAACCGATGCTTTAGGATTAATAGGAACTATTCTTTTATTAGGTACAGCGTTTAATACTATGATATTAGTAAGAAATTTAGGATTATGGGATTTCTGCAGTTTAATTTTGATATTTATTTTAACTGATACTTTTGCCTTGTTTTGCGGCATGGCTTTTGGTAAGCATAAATTAATACCTCATGTAAGTCCTAATAAAACTTGGGAAGGAAGTATTGGTGGGACTTTAATTGCTACCATAGGCGTTAGTGTATTTTATCATTATTTAATATCACCAGTAACTTGGAAAATAGTACTAGGAATACTGATATTATCGTGTATAGGTCAAATAGGAGATTTAATATTTAGTAAAATAAAAAGAGAGAATAACATTAAAGATTTTAGCAATTTAATACCAGGGCATGGTGGAGTATTAGATAGACTTGATAGTACAATTACTATTATGCTAGGGTATTTAATTATATATAGTTTATTTTAAGGAGAGATTATTATGTGGATTGTAACATTAATTTTATTAATATTAATATTAGGAGTAATTATTTTAGTTCATGAATTTGGTCATTTTATAACTGCAAAAAAAAGCGGTGTACATATTTATGAATTTTCTATTGGTATGGGGCCAATTATTAAAACCTTTAAAGGTAAAGATGGTATAGATTATAATATCAGATCTTTCCCAATTGGTGGTTTTGTTTCAATGGCTGGTGAAGTATATGAAGATGATGATTTAAAAAAAATACCTAAAGAAAAATTTATGTGTAATAAAAAATGGTGGCAAAGAATAATTATTTTAGGCGCTGGTGTATTTAATAATTTTGTTTTAGCTATTGTCATATTATTTGTTATTGCCTTATTTTGGGGTTCAACTAGTTTAGCCCCTAAAATTGGTGAAGTAATGGATAATTATCCAGCAAAAGAAGCTGGATTACAAGCAGGAGATACTATTATGGCGATTAATGGACATAAAGTATCAACTTGGGATCAAGCTCAAATTTATTTAGTAATGAAAGATAAAGACAACGTTTATGAAATCAAAGTTAAAAGAAGTAATGGTAAAACAGAGACTATAAAAGTAAGTCCTAAAACTGAAAAAGGCGAAGATGGAAGCGAAGCCAAAGTATTTGGATTTAAAATCGAGCAAAAAGAAGAAAAAGGTTTTCTTGCTAGTATCAAATATGCTTTTGGTAAATTTACTAGTTTAATAAGTACAATGTGGATTACAGTCGTTAATTTATTTACTGGCAAAATTGGTTTAAATAGTTTATCAGGTCCAGTAGGTATCTATCATGTTGTCGGAGAATCTATGCAAGTTGGTATATCTCAATTAATATATTTAACTGCATTCTTAAGCATTAATGTTGGTTTAATAAATAT
>CAOJKG010000102.1 GCA_948437815.1 uncultured Mycoplasmatota bacterium | reverse complement strand
GGGAACATTAATATTTTAGCAGCTTCTCTTGTTTCTTCTTCACTAAAATCAAATTGTTCTAAAAGTGCAGTGATTGAATCTCTTGTGATATTTATATTTCCATTTAAAGCTAATTCAAAATATTCATTTAATTTAGCTTGGTTGGCAACAGCAGCATCTCTTCTTATTCCTATTTCTTCAATTTCGGTTATAGCAGAATTCATTTCTTCTTCAACTCTTACTAAATTTTCTTGACTTTCTTTTATATCATCATTAACTTTATCAATTGTACCTGGTAAAGTATCATTTAATTTTTTAGTTAGAGCTTCAGGATCAAAATTGATTTCTAATCTTTCAATAACAGTAGCAAAATCATTTTTATCTATGTTGCTTAATACATCTGCTAATTTTTTTCCTTGTTCACTTAAATTTTTGCTATCACGCTCTAATCCTGCTATTTTATCTTGTAAGGAACTTTTTTCTTCAGTTGTTCTTACTCTTGTTGCTTCTGCTTTTGCTTCACTGCTAGCCATTTCTTTAAAAATCACACTATCTTCACCGCGTAAGTTATATAATTTATCAAGAAGTCTTGTTACTTCTGGAGATAATATTTTCATAAATCGTCCACTCCTTATTCTACATATTAGTATAACAAAGAAAATTTAAAATGTAAATACTCAATGTAAAGATTTTTTTCTAATAAAAATGACTTTATTTAAGTTGCTTTATTTCACTATTAAAAATTTTAAATTAAGACTAATTATTAATTTAAAACTCTAATCAATATCTAAATTGCTTATTATTATTTTAACAATATTATTTTTAAAGAATATAATACATTGTAATGTTTTTTGAGAGGAGAGATTTTTTTGAAAAAGAAAATTATTACATTTTTAAGCTTAATTATATTACTACTTGCTACTATAGGTTTATATTTTATTTTTACTAAAACAAATAAGAATGATGATGGTAAAAAACTTACAAAAATTAAACTAGCTGAGGTTACTCATAGTGCTTTTTATGCTCCTTTATATGTAGCAATGGAAAATGGCTACTTTAAAGATCTAGGCATCGATTTAGAAGTTATCTTAACACCTGGTGCTGATAAAGTAAGTGCAGCAGTTCTTTCTAATACTGTTGATGTTGGTTTTGCTGGAACAGAATCAGCAATATATGTTTATCAAGGTGGCGAAGAAGACTATCTTATAACTTTTGCAGGTCTTACTAAAAGAGATGGACAATTTATTTTAGCTCGTGATTGCTCTAAAGAATTTAATTTAGAAGATTTATATGGAAAAGAAATACTTGTTGGTCGTCAAGGAGGAATGCCAGCACTAAACTTCTTAAATGCTATTAAAAATAGTAATATTGATTTAAGTAAAATAAACGTTAATTATGCTGTTGATTTTGCTTCTTTATCAGGTTCATTTATTGGTGGTATGGGAGACTTCGTAGATTTATTTGAACCTACCGCTACAAGTGTTGTAAAAAATAGTAAGGCTTGTATTGTTGAATCAATTGGTAAATTATCTGGTGAAATGCCTTATACTGCTTTTTATGCTCGTAAAAGTTACTTAAATAAAAATAACGAAACTTTAAAAGATTTTACTAGTGCTATAAATAAAGGACTAGAATTTGTTAAAAATAATGATGCTAAAACTATTGCTAAAGTTATATTGCCAGAGTTTCCAGATATTAGTTTGGAAGATTTAACTGTAATCGTTGATAATTATAAAAAATATGATTCTTGGCTTAGTAATCCTTTTATTAATGAACAAAGTTTTAATAACTTACAAGATATTTTAGAAGATAATAAGTTAATTGATAAACGTATGCCTTATAGTAAACTAATTAATAATTTATATGAAAAATAAACTTCTTAGTGTTAAAAATATTTCTAAAGTTTATTATTCAGGTAAAAAGGAAGTAAATGCTATAAGTGATATAACCTTTGATTTGTTTCAAGGAGAATTTATTTCAATCGTAGGACCTAGTGGTTGTGGTAAATCCACCCTACTTAATATCCTTACTAATATGGATACTAAAACTACTGGTGATATTAAATTTCTTAAAAGTAATCTAAAACTTGGATATATGCTTCAAAGTGATTCACTTCTTTCATGGCGAACTGTATTTGATAATGCTTGTATCGCTCTTGAAATAACTCATACTAAAACTAGAGATAATATGGATTATGTAAATAATTTACTTGATACTTATGGCCTAGGGGATTTTAAAGATAAATATCCTGATGAACTTTCTGGTGGTATGAGACAACGAGTAGCCCTAATTCGTACTCTTGCTTTAAAACCTGATATCTTAATTCTTGATGAACCTTTTAGTAAACTTGATTATCAATCTCGTCTTAGTGTTAGTGATGATGTTTATAAAATTCTTAAAAATGAAGGTAAAACTGCTATTATGGTAACTCATGATTTGACAGAAGCTATAAGTATTAGCTCTAGAGTTATTGTCTTATCTTCTAGACCTTGCCAAATCAAAAATATTTATCCAATTAAAAGAGAAATAGATTTAACTCCTATCGAAAATAGAAAAGATAAAAATTTTAGTAAGTATTATGACCTTATTTGGAAGGACTTACAATATGAGTAAAGAACATAAACTTTATTTAAAAAAAATTAAATTAGAAAAAATCTTGGTTTTATTCTTACAAATATTTATTTTAGTGACTTTTCTTATTACTTGGGAAGTTCTTAGTAATTTAAAAATTATTAATCCCTTTATCTTTTCTTCTCCTTCTAAAGTAATTGTTACGATTAAAAATCTATTTCTAAATTATAATCTAATTCATCATATTTTTACCACTATTTATGAAACTTTAATTGCTTTTACCATTGGAATTACTCTTAGTTTTATTATTGCTATTCTACTTTATGAATTTAAAATTTTAAATAAAGTAATTGACCCCTACCTTACTTTAATTAATAGTTTACCTAAAGTAGCCCTTGGCCCTTTAATAATTATTATTGTAGGTGCTAATACTAAATCTATTATTGTTATGGCTCTTCTTATTAATTTGATTGTAGGTATTATTTCTATTTATAATGGTTTTAATAATATAGATTCAGATTTAATAAAACTTTTTAAAACTTTTAAAGCTTCTAAACTCGATACTTTATTTAAACTTACAATTCCTGCAACTTATAAAACTATTATTTCTAGTTTAAAACTTAATATTTCTATGACTCTAATAGGTGTTATTATGGGAGAGTTTTTAGTTAGTAAAGCTGGTCTTGGTTATCTCATTATATATGGTACTCAAGTATTTAATCTTAATATGGTTATATCTGGTATTGTTATTTTATTACTTATTTCTTTTATTTTATATAAAGTTATTACTTACTTAGAAAAAAAGCTTCTTAAATATTAGAGGCTTTTT
>CAOJKG010000101.1 GCA_948437815.1 uncultured Mycoplasmatota bacterium | reverse complement strand
GAGAATATATTTGAACAATTAAACACAAAAGAAACAGGTTATGATTCTATAAATGCATTTGGCAAACTAGAAATAAATAATAAGTTAAGTGAGCCAAAAATACTTTTTGCTAGAATTGAAACAAAATAGAGAAAAAAATTATTTCCCAAACAAAAATTATTTCCCAGGAAATAATTTTTTTATAGTTTTAAGATTATAATATATGGACTATTCCAAGAATAAATAAAATAACGACACCAAAAATACTAGCATAAGTTCCAATAAATTTATTAGCAAATTTACCAATCATAATACCTGTAAAAGTAAAAATAAAACTACAGATTGCAAAAATACTTGTTGCTAAGTTTATGTTTTCAGTTATCGCTTTTATTCCGAGTCCAACAGAGAAACTATCTAAACTAACACCTAAAGCGAATAAAAACATTCCAAGTATATTAAGATTAAAAGAATTTTCTTCATGTTTAATAAGGTCTATAATCATTTGAATAGCAATAAATAATAAAATAACACCAAGTAAAAAGTCACATTGAAGTTCAAAAAGACTAATAAGTTTTTCACCTAAAAGCATTCCAAGAATAGGCATAAAAAAATGCATAATACCTACAATTATAGAAAGTTTAAGGGCTTGTTTATTAGTTATATTAAAAGTTCCTAAACTTAAAGATAAAGAGAAAGTATCCATAGAAAGAGCAATTCCAATTAAAAGAATACTAAGTATTTGCATAAAAGAAGCCTCCTAAGAAAATTCTATTTAGGGGGCTATATTATTAGAACCTATCTAAGAGTTTTTTTACATAAAACTTATATTCAACTTCTCCAACATCTTCTTTATCATTATCAAGTAAACAAAGAGGAGGAAATAGAACGCACCAAAAATTAGAGCCAGCGCCTTTACCTAAGGTAATAACTAAAGAATCATAATTACCAGCGGGATACATTACACCTTTATAATTTTTAGTTGGAAAGTAATTACTACCATAATTTATATTATAAGGAATATTATAACTTTTAACAATATTATCAATATTTTCTAAATTACTTTCCAAAATATTATTTACTTCTAAAGAATTATTAGCATTACCAATAAGATTATAAACTTCTTTTTCTATTTTTTGTTTAATAATTAACTTTTCATTTTGGTCTTCTAAAGAATCACTATTAGCTACTACTCTAAATCTAATCGCATTATTAGGAATAATAATATCATTTTCTTTACTACTAAAAATAAACAATAAACTAAAAGCAAATAAAACAATAATAATTTTTTTCATAACATCACCAATTATAATTAGGGCTAAAATAAAAATTTTTATTCAAAAAAGTCAAATATCTATCATGTTTTAGAAAAGAAGAAACATTATAATTGACAAAAGAGATTATTCTAGATATAGTATAATTGGTAATTTATAAAAAATTAAGCACCAAAAAAAATAACAAACATAAAAGATAGTATAAGTGCCTAACTTATACTTTTGAAGTAAGGGTGTGTTGAAAATGAAACAAATGATAATTGAAGGAAATAATATTCTTTCTGGAACTATTGAAATAGGTGGAGCCAAAAATAGTGCAGTAGCTTTAATACCTGCCAGTATTTTAGCTAATGGAACATCAGTGATAAAGAATGTGCCTAATATATCAGATAGAGATGCGTTATTAGATATACTAAATATATTAAATTGCGAAAGTAATTTAGAGCAAGATAAATTAACAATAGATACTACAAAATTAAAGAATGCTGTCATAGAAGAGAGTTTATCAAGTCGTATGCGTGCTTCCTACTATTTTATGGGAGCTCTTTTAGGGCGAGAAAAATTTGTCGAAATATATATACCTGGAGGATGTAATATTGGAACTAGACCAATCGATATTCACTTAGATGGATTTAGAGCTTTAGGCGCTAATATTACTATTGAAGGAAATAAATACATACTAAAAGCAGACAAATTACAAGGGACAGACATCTATTTAAAGTTTCCAAGTGTTGGAGCTACAATAAATATTATGTTTGCAGCAGTTTTAGCTGAAGGAACTACAATTATTCATAATGCAGCCAAAGAAATAGAAATTGCAAATATTGCAGATTACTTAATAACAATGGGAGCTAATATAATAGGCGCCGGAACAGATGAAATAATAATCACAGGTGTACAAAAATTACAAGGTGGAGAAATCAGTGTATTACCAGATAGAATAGAAGCTGGAACATATATTATTTTAGGGGCTTTATGTGGCAAAGATTTAAAGATAAACAATATTATTCCAGAACATTTAGAAGCATTAACTTCAAAATTACAAGAGATGGGGATAGATCTAATTATTAATAAAGATAATATAATAATAAATAAAGTTGATAAATTAAAGCCAATAAATGTTAAAACACTAATATATCCTGGTTTTCCAACTGACATAGGTCAACCCATGAGTGTGTTATTAACGCAAGGTAATGGAAAATCATTATTTGAAGAAACAATATGGGAAAATAGAATGGGGCATGTACCATCTCTTAATAAAATGGGAGCGAATATCAAAGTAAATGGCATGAGTGCTATTATAGAAGGTCCTGCAAAATTAAAGGGATGTGAAGTAGTAGCGACCGATCTTAGAGGAGGAGCAGCACTTGTTTTAGCAGGATTAACCGCAGAAGGAACTACAATTATAACGGATGTTGAACATATTTTAAGAGGCTATGAAAACATTGAGGAAAAGCTAACAAATATAGGTGCTAAAATAGAATTAAAAGAAATATAGTATAATATACTATATTTTTTTGGTGGTGTACTATGAAAAAAAAGATTGTAATTATTGCCATATTAGGTTCAATTTTATCAATTATTATTTACTTCTATACTAGAAAAGAAGAAATAAATATAGTATCTTTAGGTGATGGTGTTTCCATTGGAATGACTCCTTACAACATAGAAGGATATAGTTACAATGATTATCTAAAAAAAGATTATGAAAACATTCATAAATTAGATAAATATTATGAATTTGGCAGTTTTGGTCAAACCACAAAAGAGTTAATATATGAAATAAAAGAAAATAAAGCTAAAAGTTTTAAAGATAGTAAAATAGAGATTCAAAGAGCGATAAATGAGGCCGATATTTTAACTATATCAATTGGCATGGATGAGTTATCTGAAGATAAAATAACAAAGCAACAGATATTAGAATATGAAGATGATATAAAAGAGTTATTTAGTATGATAAAAATGTTAAATAATAAGAAAGTATTCATAATAGGTTTATATACTATAAAAGTAGAGGAACTACAAACTATAGAAAAATTAAATGCTATGTTAAGAGAAGAGGCAATAAATAATAACTTTACGTTTATAGATATTACCAATATAATTAACAAAAAAGAGTATTATTTAGATAATAAAAGTTATTATATTAACTATCAAGGCCATCTTGCTATATATAATGAAATAAAAAAGTATTGTAAAGTTTAAAAAATGTGATATAATA
>CAOJKG010000100.1 GCA_948437815.1 uncultured Mycoplasmatota bacterium | reverse complement strand
AAGATTTTAATGTAAGTATAATTGGAATACCCATTAATATCGAATTTAACAAGCTTATAGAAGGGGTAAACATTTGTGATGGTATAATTTTATCTGGAGGAGAAAACTTTTGTGAAAACGACTTTAAATTAATTAAATATTTAATAGAAAAAAATATTCCAACATTAGGTATATGTTTAGGAATGCAAAGTATGGCTGAATATTTTAATGATAGAAGAGAAATAAAAGTTAATAACCACTATAGTACTAACAAATATGTGCATAAAGTAAAAATAAAAAAAGGAAGTAGATTATATGATATATTAAATAAAGAAGAAATACTAGTCAACAGTAGGCATCATACTGGAATACCATATACCAATATGCTGATAAGTGCTAAAAGTGAAGATAATATTATTGAAGCTGTTGAATTATCCCATTTAAAATTTTTTATAGGTTTAGAATGGCATCCTGAATCAATTAACGATAACAACAGTTACTTAATCTTTAAAAGCTTTATAAATAAGTTATAAACATAAAAAGGTATAGTTTTTAATCTAAATATATGATAGAATGAATATAGATTAGTTTTAAAAAATAATTCAGGGAAGAGGTTAAAAATATGCCAAGAAAAGCAAATGAAACAAAAAAGAAAGAAATAAAGGAACCAAAAGAAAAAAATATTGATATTAAAAGTATAGAAATAGAATTAAATAATTATTTAGAAGATCGAAAAGTTGATATAGAAAAAGAATTAACTAATAAAATTGATGAACAAATAGAACTAAAAGTAACTAAAAGAATGAAGGAAGAAGAAAAAAAATTAAGCCGTGGTAAAACTGGCAAAATCATTCGTCGAGACATAATAATTATATTGTTATTAGGAGTCATAGGTTATTTTTGTTATTGTTTATATGATGTCGATTATTTTAATATCAGAACTAAAGTAGTAGATAAAGTAAATGACAATAAAAAAGATGATAAAATAAAAAATAATGATAAAGAAGATAATAATGAACCAGTAGTAGACACTAAACCAGATAGTAGTTATTACATTAAAAACTATGGATATTTAATAGATAATTTATTAATAGATGATGAAGAAATATATAATTTATTTACAAAAACTATTACTAGAGAAACTATTCCAAATGAATTAGTATTAAAAATAGCTTATAAAAACATTAATAAAGTTTTAATTACTAACAATAATGATATGATAACATTCCATAAAGATAGTTTATTAGAACCAGCAAAAAAAATATTTGGAGAAGACATAAATATTAAGAATGAAATGTTTACATTTAATAATATCAAATTTATGTATTATAATGATACATATATAGGTCTAAAAGAAGAATCAAGTAGTATTAATCTTATTAATAAAATTATAAATGCAAATGAAAATAATAATGAATTAACATTTGAATTTATTATTGCTAAAACATCTGAAAACAAACTTTTAGACATTGAAGATAATATCATCGAGGAAGAATACGATAATAAAGATATAACAGAATATAAAGATAAATTATCAACATATATAATTACATTTGAAAAAAGTGAAGACAATTACATATTTAAAAATATAACAAGAAAATAAAAAAAGAAACCAGAAATGGTTTCTTAATTTTTTTCATAAAAACTTTTAATAGAAACAAGAATTCTTTTTATATTATCCTCTTTAAATGGTTTATTAAGAACATCAAGAATAGGATAAGAAAAAGCTTTTTTAATTGTTTCTTCTGTATCATCTCCAGTAATAATAACTACTGGGATTTTTTCTATTAAATCATTATTTTTTAAATATTCTAGAACTTCAAAGCCATTTGTATTAGGCATATTAAGATCTAGGAGTAATGCATAAATATTTAATTCATTTAGCTTTAGAATTGCTTCTTTACCATTAGAAGCTTTAATTATTTTATATTCATCTCCAATAGTTTGTTCTATAAAATTAAGCATAATACTAGAATCATCAGCTATTAAAATATTTTTAGCATTAGTACTTACATCATTTGAATCAAAATATTCCTCTAAAGTTGAATTTATTTTATTAATAGTATTTTTAAGTTCATCAAAATGACTATCAATAAATTCTTTATTTTTTTCTTTACCAGCCATTTCATGTTGTAAAAATATTTCTGCTTCATTCATAAAACCTAAATATTTAGCCTCACTTTTAGTACTATGAGCAAGAATTCCATAGTTTTCAAAATCTTGTTGATTTTTATAATATTCTAGATTACTAAGTTTATCATTTAAAGAATCTTTATATTCTTTTAAATTATCATTATAAGAACTCATATCTCCCCAAAATTCCAAACTACTATCTACTTGAACATTATTATTTCTTAATATATCTACTTTTTCCATTCCTATTTACCTCCCAAATATTTATTTAAAACTCTATTAAGTTGATATCTATCAATTGGTTTTGATAAGTAATCATTAAAACCAGCTTGAATATATTTTTCATCTTGACCTTCAATAGCATCCGCAGTAAGTGCTACTACTGGAATATCAAAACCAGGTATTTCCTTTAATCTACGAAGACATTCAACCCCATTCATTTTAGGCATCATGATATCCATTAAAATTAAATCAAAGGTTTGAGTCTCAGCAAGTTCTAAGGCTTCAAATCCGCTTGTAGCTTCTACAATTGTAAAGTTATAAGGTCTTAAAATATTATTAGCAACTTTTAAATTAATTTTAGAATCATCAACTACTAATATTCTTTTACCACTATGAAGAGAGTAATCAATTTCGATCTCCTCACTACTACCAACAGGAGCTTCCATACTAATTAAATCTTGTTCTATATTTATTCTAAATGTTGATCCTTCGCCATAATTACTAGATACAGTAATTCTTCCGCCCATCATTTCGGTTAAACTCTTAGTTATAGCAAGACCCAAACCAGTACCCTCAGTAGAAGTGTTTTGGTCTTCATCAAATCTTTCAAATTTATTAAATAATTTATTAATATCTTCCTTTTTTATACCACGACCTGTGTCTTTAACAGCGATGTTTAGTGAACATTTTTTAGTATCAATTCTATTGATACAACTAACACTAAAGATTATTTCGCCTCTATCAGTATATTTAGCTGCATTAGTTAAAATATTAAGAACTACTTGTTTAAGTTTACCAACATCACCTTTTAAAATACCTGGTAAATCTTCTGTTATATTACTTCTAAACTCAATAGGTTTAGCTCCAATTCTTGGAATAATTAATTTACAAAGACCATTAAATACTTCTTTTGGATTATATTCTTTTGGAACTATTTCCATTTTATTAGCTTCTATTTTCGAAATATCTAAAATACCATTTACTATTTCTAGTAAGTTATTAGAAGCATCAACAATATCTTTAGCATGATCTTTAGCTTCACTATCTAAGTTAGGAGATTCAATTAAACATTCGCTAAAACCAACTATTGCATTAAGTGGAGTTCTAATTTCATGAGACATATTAGATAAGAATTCAGACTTAGC
>CAOJKG010000099.1 GCA_948437815.1 uncultured Mycoplasmatota bacterium | reverse complement strand
TGTTCTTTATTTGGATGTTCAGCACGATACATTTCTTCACCAGCTTTGATAGCACTTGCAAAGTTTTCATTTAATTTACCATCAGCATAGGGAACCATAACTCCTAATTCAAATTTTTTAACATTTGCTTGAGCAGCTTCTGTTAAATCAGTTGGTACTTCTTTATTATCAATATTGTTAATTCCTTCTAAATAAAGTCTAGTACTATTAGCTATTTCACCATTAGTGTAAATTCTTGAACTCATGCTATATCACCACTTTCTAAATTTCTAGGAGTAAATATATTATCAAAGGCATGCTCATTTATAAAGTCTGCAACATCTCCTAAACTCATACAATCTTTGTTAAATTTTATTACTTCCATAAATTTTTTACTATCATAATTCCAAACATGGCCAGGTAGGGTACGTAAATCAAATGTTATAGTTTCTTGAGCAATTACTGCATCATTAATTTTATATGTTAAAACATTATCTTCACATGTTAATCCTTGTAAGTTAGGATAAAATTCTTGATTTTGACGGAAGATAAAATCATTTATATTAATTATTTTACTTTTGTTTAAATCTGTATCATACATAGTATTAAATCGCCTCTCTATACTTTATTTAATTGTATCAAAAAACTTTCAAAAAAACAACACTAAACAAACTAAAAATTATGTAGTATAATGAATTTGGGGATTATTATGAAAAAAATAGATAAAAAATATGTAATAGAGCTTAGTAAAAAGAAAAATGAGCCTAAATGGATGTTAGATTTTAGACTAAATTCTTTAAAAGCTTTTAATGATTTTGAAAATCCTAATTTTGGACCTGAGTTAGATATAAATTTTGATAAAATTATTTATTATAAAGATAATAAAAATAAAATGACTGATAATTGGGATAAAGTAGAAGATAATGTGCGAGATACTTTTTGTGATTTAGGAGTTATTAAAGCAGAACAGGATTATTTATATGGTGTAACTAATCAATATGAAAGTGAAGTAGTGTATCATAGTATTAAAGATAAAAATAGTGATGTGATATTTACTAGTACAGATGATGCTTTACAAAAATATCCTGATTTGTTTCAAAAATATTTTAATAATTTAGTTAAATATAATGAGAATAAATATACTGCTTTAAATGGGGCATTTTGGAGTGGTGGTTCTTTTATTTATATTCCTAAACACACAAAACTTGATAGACCTTTACAAAGTTATTTTCGAATTGATACCGAAAATTTAGGCCAGTTTGAAAGAACAATTATTATTGTTGATGATTATGCTGAAGTAGAATATATTGAAGGATGTACTGCGAAGAGTTATTCTTCTACAAGTTTACATGCGGGAGTTGTAGAAATATACGTTGGTAAACATGCAAAATGTAAGTATTCAACTATTCAAAATTGGAGCACTGATGTTTATAATTTAGTTACTAAAAGAGCTATTGTGGAAGAAAATGGTACAATGGAATGGATAGATGGTAATGTTGGGTCAGGCGTCACAATGAAATATCCAGCATGTATTTTAAAAGGTGATAATGCAGTAGGAAATTCTATTAGTATTGCTTATGCTAATGAAGGCCAAGTATTAGATGCAGGAGCGAAAATGATTCATTTGGGAAAAAATACTAAAAGTAATATTGTTTCAAAGTCTATCGCATTAAATGGGGGAGTTAGTAATTATAGAGGAACAACTAAGATTACTAAAAATGCAACTAATTCTAAAGCAACAATTAAATGTGATACAATTATTTTAGATGATAAGAGTAAAAGTGATACAATACCTAATAATATTGTAAGTAATAATAGTTCAATAGTAGAACATGAAGCAACAATTTCAAAGGTAAGTAAAGAAAAATTATTTTATTTAATGAGTAAAGGTCTTAGTGAAGATATAGCTAAAGAATTATTAATAATGGGATTTATAAGTGATTTTAAAAAAGAACTTCCTTTAGAATATGCGGTGGAACTTAATAGATTATTAAAAAGTTATTAATTTAAAAAAAATTTTAATTTTACAGATTTTAGTTATTTGGCTAGATAGATTTTAATTGTTTGGCTTAACAGATTTTGTCTGTTTAGCTAGACAGATTTTGATAGTTTGGTTTTTGACAGGTAAAAAAAATAGTGTTATGTTCTTCCTGGAAAGGAGGAATTATACGCATGAATAATGTTACTTTAGTTGGTAGATTAACTGGAGAGCCAGAAATAAAAGAGTTAAATGATGGTACATTTAGAACATTAATTACAGTTGCAGTATCTCGAGATTATCGTAATCTTGAAGGTGAGAGAGAAGCAGATTTTGTTAAATGTGTTTTATGGAATGGTATTGCTAGTGCTACTAAAGATTATTGTCATAAAGGCGATATTGTTGGTATTAAAGGTAAGCTTCAATCTAGAACATACGAAAATAATGATAACGAAAAAAAGCATATTTTAGAAGTTTTAGTTGAAAAAATTACATTTATTAGTTCAAATCAACCTAAAAACGCTTGAAATTTTACTCAATATACTTGATAATTAATAAAAATTAGTTGGTAATTTTTACCATAGGTGGAAAAATAACAAATGATTAGCAACAGAAGTTATAATCTTATCTTAGAGAACGAGGGTGATGGGATGTTAAACGGCAGCAGGCTAAGAGAGGTTAGAAAAGCTAAAGGTTTAACTCAAGGAGAGTTGGGAGATTTAATAGGTGTTGGAAAATCAGCAATATGCTGTTATGAAAAAGAAACAAGAAATCCAACTCTAGAGGCAGTACTTGAAATGATACATGTTTTTGGAGTGTCTGCTGATTATCTTTTGGGTTCAGATTTTTTGGTCCAAACTATTGATAAAGATGGTAATGAAATTTATGTTGCTATGACAAAAGAGGAAATTGTATTTATTGAAGAGCTCAAGAAAAATAAAATGGTTTATGATATTTTACTTCATGATCCTAAACGGGGAGCAGATTTAGTAAAAAAGGAAATTGGCTAACTAATGTGTTAGTGAATTTTTTTTTGCATATATATTTTTTAGGTGGAAAAATTTTATGAAAAAATATTATGGTTATTTTGGTTTAGCTCTTATTATGGTTTTTAGTTTTTATTATACGGAACAAATATCAACTTTAGTACTGAATAAAAATCCTCTTATGATGACAATAAAAGAACAGGCAGATAATTATAATGTAAAAAGTGTTAATGCAGAAATTAGGGGAGAAAATATTATTCCAGGAATAAATGGATTATATGTTAATTCTAGAGAATCTTTTTATGCTATGCAAAGTGAAGATATTTTTAATGAATATTATTTAGTTTTTGAACAAAAAAAGCCTGATGTTACTTTAGAAGATAATAAAGATAAATTAATTATTTCTGGAAATCCTAATATTAGACAAGTAACTTTAATTTTAGAAACAGAAAATGATGTAAGTGAATATTTGAAACTTAATGAATTTAAGGCTTCACTTTTAGTTGATATGAATACTTATAAAGATAAAAATTATTTTGAGAGTTTAAATAATGAAA
>CAOJKG010000098.1 GCA_948437815.1 uncultured Mycoplasmatota bacterium | reverse complement strand
ATATTACTTGTGATGATTTTAAAAGTTTTAGAATTAAATTAGATTAAAAATATTTAACATAAAAAATGTCGATAAACGTACACTTTATTAGAGGTGTATGTTTTTTGAAAAAAATTATAATTACGATATTTATATTTATGCTATTTATGCCAATCGTAAAAGCAGAGGACTCACTTAATTTAGATAGTGAATCAGCGATATTAATTGATGAAGCAAGTGGCAAAGTACTATATGAAAAAAATCCAGATGCCAAGCTTCCAATGGCAAGTATGACCAAAATAATGTCAATGTTATTAATTATGGAAAAAATTGAAAGTGGCGCTTTAAAGTATGATGACAATGTAATAATAAGTAAAAATGCTAGTGGCATGGGAGGATCTCAAGTTTTTTTACAAGAGGGAGAAGAATATAAAGTAGAATCCTTACTTAAGTGTATCGCTGTATCAAGTGCCAATGATGCAGTTGTTGCTATGGCTGAAAAAATAAGTGGAAGTGTAGAATCCTTTGTGAGTTTAATGAATGAGAAAGCTAAAGAATTAGGACTTGCTAATACCAAGTTTGCTAATCCTCACGGGTTAGATGCCGAAAATCATTATTCTAGTGCTAGAGATATGTCTAAACTAGCTAGGGAATTATTAAAACATAAAGATATATTAAAATTTACTTCTATATATGAAGATTATTTAACTAAACCAGATGGTTCTCAAGTATGGTTAGTAAACACTAACAGATTAGTAAGATTTTATGATGGAGTAGATGGTTTAAAAACAGGATATACAACTGAAGCTGGTTATTGTTTAACAGCAACAGCTAAAAAAAATGATTTAAGATTAATTAGTGTTGTAATGAAATCTAGTAGTGGTGATGCTCGTAGTAAAGATACCGCAACCCTTTTAACATATGGTTTTAATTCCTATAAAAATCATGTGATTTATGAAAGCAATAAAGAACTAGGGGAAGTTAATATTGAAGGTGGAAAGAAAGACAAAGTAAAAGTATATTTAAAAGATAATGCCAGTGTTCTTTTAGGAGTAACAGAAAATCCTAAAGAATATAGTTTTAATATTAAAGTAGACACCATAAAAGCTCCTATAAAAAAAGATACAATTGTTGGTACAGCAGAAATTATTGATAATGAAGGAAATATTATCGCTGAAAAAGATGTTATTATAAAAGAAGATATTAAAAAAGCTAGTTTCTTAGATTATTTAAAAAGAAATTTAAAAATCATAACAGGAGGAAAATAAGTCAAATATTTGACTTTTTTAATTTTAAAGTTTATAATCAATAAGCAAAAGAAGATGTGACTTTATGAATATTATAAAATATTTTGAAGAAGGTGTAGCTTTAACATCTAATAACGTACAAATGACCATTATTAAAAGAAGTATAGATTGTTATAGTGTTGAAATATCTAGAAATAGTGATAATGAAAGAGTATTCGTTATTCCTTATAAAGACCTTATGGATTATCAAGGGTTTAAAACTTATAATTTATTCGAAAATTTTATCAGTTCTATGTTTGGCAATAATATATTATATGGTGAATATAAATCATCTAATATAATATTTAATACTGAAGAGAAAAGAATAACATTATCTAGTGATAGTGGGAATGGAGCGGTATTAAGTATAAAATTTGATAGAGAGGAAATAAGATTTGAAATAAGGAAAATACAAGAAAACAATTATAATCATGCAATTTACTGTTATAGTGATGCTAATCTTAGTGGGGGATTTATTAGAATGTTTAAAGATTTATATGAAGCGCTAAATAAAATAGCTTTAGAACCAACAAGACCACAAGAAAGAATAAGAGCTAACAATAACAATTAAACATTAGTAGTAGAGTTTAGAATTAGAAAGTTTAAATTTAACACTTTCTTTTTTTCAATAATTATTTTATAATTTAAGTATGCAAGAGTGGTGGAATTGGTAGACACGCTACTTTGAGGGGGTAGTTAAGATAATCTTAGTGAGAGTTCGAGTCTCTTCTCTTGCACCATAAAATAATTAGACTTTAATAAAAAATATTTGACAAATTTAAACTTATTTGTTAGAATCTTATTAATCAAAGGAGAAATATTATGCAAAATTATATTAATTTAATTAACAGACGCAGACGTAATAATACACACTTGTAGAAAAGTAGCAATACTAGATACAGGTGAATTTTTACATACCTGTGTCCGCAAATTAGATTAATATATGCTTTAAGCCTATGTGGACTAACCACATAGGTTTTTTGATTAGAAAGAAGGATAAAAAATGAAAAATGAAGAAACAAAAGAAAAAATTATAACAATATTAAAAGATTTATTAGAATTTAAAACTTATAAAGATAATAAAGAAGAATTTTCTAAATTATTTAATTATATAAAAAAAACATATAATAAGTTTTATATTAAAGAATATTTTTATGAAGATAAGACTGCTATGGTTATATCAAATACTGAAGATAAAAACTTAGATTTAGTATTCTGTACTCATATTGATGTAGTATATGCAAGCGACTATAGCTTCAAAGAAGATGAAATAAATATCTTCGGTAGAGGTACTATTGATATGAAAGCAAGTGTTGCAGTTGTTCTAAATCTATTGAATGATATAGAAACAAATAAAAAAATAGGATTATTCATAACTTGTGATGAAGAAACCACAGGAGAAGGTGCAAAATTACTGTTAGATAAATATAATCCTAGTTTTGCAATAGTTCCAGATGGAGGATATAATTTTGAGTTAGTTATCGAAGAAAAAGGTTTATTGCAAGTAGAATTAGAAATTGAAACAAAAACAGCTCATGCAGCACAACTATTTAATGGAGAAAATGCGATAATAGAGTTAATAAAGATATATGAAAAAATAATTCAAAAATATAAAATACCCAAGTCTAGTAAAGAATACATAACTAGTGTTAATTTATCAAAGTTAAATGGTGGCAATTCAGCTAACCAAGTTCCTGGTTATGCATCAATGGTATTAGATATAAGGTACACACATAAAGATAAAGAATCAGAAATATTAAAATTCATAAAAAATACTAATCCAAAAGTAAAAATAAAAAAAATAATGAGCAATCCTTGTTTTACTACTGATCTAGAAAATAAATATGTAAAAAAATATATTGAAGTTAGTGAAAAGGTATTAGACAGAAAAGTAAAAAAGGTAGGATGTGAAACAACATCAGATGCTATATTCTTTTCTTTAAAAAATATTCCAACAATAATAATGAATCCAGAAGGGTATTATGCTCACTCGCCCAAAGAATTTGTAAATAAAGATAGTTTAGAAAAGTTATATAGAATATATCAAGAATTTATTAAGGAGAAAATATAAAATGCAAGAACAACAATTTTATCAAGAGATTTATTATGATAAATCTTTATTAAAAATTTGGAAAAAATTAAATAATGGATGTTTTATTGGAACATTAGGGTATTCTTTGGAAAATGCTAAAACTTTAATGATTCTTTTAAAATTCAATATATTTTACAATCTGGCTTTGGTATAATTAAAACTACAGGAGGATAAATGTATTACAGATAGATATTTATTATAGGCGTTGTATCAGGATATGCAAGCCGTTAAAGAAAAA
>CAOJKG010000097.1 GCA_948437815.1 uncultured Mycoplasmatota bacterium | reverse complement strand
CTTTTTAAGTTTTTTTGTAAGATTTTGTAAATTAAGAGTTTGCAAAAGATATTAGTTTAAGTTATAATATTAATGGTGAGTATAAAAAATGGCAAAGAAAAAGAAATCTAAAGAAGAATCTAAAGAGAATTTTCAATATAGTGTAGAGCTTACAGGCTTAATCTTAATACTTCTTGGTATTATTGGTTTTGGTTTTGGACCTGTTGGTTCTTATGTTAAAAAGTTTGCAATGTTCTTAGTAGGAGGTTGGGCTTGGATATTTTTATTAATATTCCTTATATCTCTTGGAACATATATGCTTTTTAAAAGAAAACTACCAAAATTTTTAAGTCAAAGATTAATTGGTCTTTATGTTATTATTTTAGTTGTTTTAATCGCTAGTCATTTTGGCTTTGTGGAACAATGTAAGGGTGCTGGTGATATTATAAAATCTACGATTGATCAATTTATGGATAGAATTGCGACAATTGGTAATAACACAGCTTTATTTACAAGTGGTGATGTTTCAATCGAAATTGGTGGTGGTATTATTGGTGCTGTTTTTGCTGCTGGTTTTAGTTCGTTATTCGCTCTTACAGGAACAAAAATTGTATGTGTAATATTACTTATCTTTGGTCTTATTTTATTCTTTAATATTACACTCGCTGATATTTGGTCGGCGATTAAAAACTTCTTTAAGTCTGTTAAAAATGCTGAGGGTGTTAAATCTGAAAAACATGTTAAAGAAAAACATGAAGAACATGAAACTAAAATGTATGATTATGAAGAAGATGGCGGTTATGAACCAGTTAGTAATAGTAAAGATGATAAAATTATTATAACTAGTATGGATGAACTCAAAAATATGAAAGAAATGCCTGTTAAAGAAAATTTGGAAGAACCTAAAAAAGCAGATATTTATGAACCTAATCCTAGTTATACCCTTCCACCTTTATCACTTTTAGATGAAGTTAAACAACAAAAGAAAGTTAATTCTGATAACTATGTAAGAAGCAACAAAGAAAACTTAGAAAGAGTTTTAAATGATTTTCAAATTAAAGGTAAAGTTGTTGAAGCCCATATCGGTCCTTCTGTTACTCAATTTGAAGTTAGTGTTCCTAGTGGAACAAAGGTTAGTAGAATAAGCGGTATTAATAAAGAAATAGCTTTAGCTTTAGCGGCTAAAGATGTACGTATTCAAGCTCCTATTCCTGGTAAAAGTACAATTGGTATCGAAATTCCTAATCCTTCAATTAGTATGGTTAAATTTAGGGAAGTTTTATCTTATCAAGGTAAAGATAAAGGGAATATTTTAGTGGCTTTAGGTAAAGATATTATGGGTCAACCTAGACTTGCAGATTTATCTAAAATGCCCCATCTTTTAATCGCTGGTTCTACTGGTTCTGGTAAATCAGTTTGTACTAATACAATAATCTGTTCTATATTAATGCGTTATAAACCTGATGAAGTTAAATTAATGCTTGTAGACCCTAAAAAAGTTGAGTTATCTAATTATAATGGTATTCCTCATCTATTATGCCCTGTTGTAAGTGATCCTAAAAAAGCTAGTGTTGCTCTTCAAAAATTAGTTACTGAAATGGAACGTCGTTATGATACGTTTAGTGAAAAAAATGTTAAAAATATTGCTGGTTATAATGATTGGGTAGACAAAGAAAATAAAAATAATGATACTAAAATACCTCGAATGACTTATATAGTGGCAATTATTGATGAGTTAGCCGACTTAATGCTTGTTGCCTCAAAAGAAGTTGAAGACTCAATTATGCGTATTACCCAAATGGCTCGTGCTGCTGGTATTCATTTAATTGTTGCGACACAAAGACCTTCAACTGATGTTATTACTGGTGTTGTTAAAGCTAACATCCCTTCTCGTATTGCTTTTGCTGTTGCTTCTAATATCGATAGTAGAACAATACTAGATTCAAGCGGTGCAGAAAAACTTCTTGGTAAAGGTGATATGTTATATCTACCAATGGGTGAAAATGTTCCAGTTCGTATTCAAGGTTGCTTTATTGATGATGCAGAAATTGGTAGAATCATTGAACACGTCTCAAAACAACAAGCAGCTCATTATGATTCTTCAATGGAAAACTTAGAAGTAAATCAAAGTGGTAATGGTATTCATGGTTTACCTGATGAAAAAGAAGAATATGATGACCCTCTATATAATGAAATTGTCGAATTTGCTATTCAAACTGGTAAAGTTAGTACATCTCTTCTTCAAAGAAGATTCAGACTTGGTTATAATCGCGCAGCTAGAGTTGTAGATTTACTTGAAGAACGTGGTATTGTTGGCCCAGCTAATGGTTCTAAACCTCGTGAAGTTTTAGTAAAATTAGAAAATAATAATACTGAAGAAAACTGATATTATTTGATATGAATAAGTCAGTTTTTTTATTTTGTTTTATTCTATAATAATTCTTGGAGGTTTATTGTGGAATTAAAAGATTGTATTAATTTAAGACATAGTTCTAGGTCTTACTTTAAGAAAAAAGTTAATAAAAAAGATATTTTAGAAATAATTGAATGCGCTAGACTTGCTCCTTCCGCAGCGAATAGACAGAATTGGTATTTTATTGTTTTACAAGATTATGCTAAAAATAATATTGCTCTTCTAATGGAAGACTATTTAAAAAAAATCAATAAAATCATTCGTAGTAAAGAACACGATACTTTAGAATATAATCCTTCTTTAAGTGTATTAAAAAGTATCGATGTAATTAAGCAAGCTTCAGTTTTAATACTTGTATTTAGATGTGATGATAAAACTTGGTTTGAAGGGGACTATTTATCAATTGGATGCGCAGTAGAACATATGGTGCTGAAAGCTACTGATTTAGGTCTTGGCTCGCTATGGCTTAGAGATGTGATTTATTTAAGACAGGAAATAACTAATTTATTTGATTTAAAAGATATGGAACTGGTTACAGGACTTGCAATTGGCTATCCTAAAGAAGAAAAATATTTGGCTAAAAAGAAAAATATTGAAGAAATTATGAGGTGGGAATATGAATAATATTAAATTTGAATTAGCTAAAGTAAATGATATAACAATAATTTTAGAAATTATAAAGGAACGTTGTGATTGGTTTTTAAAAAACAACATTCAACAATGGGGTTCTTGGTATTATGAAGATTTATATGATCATAAATACTTTTTAGAAACTATGAAAAAAAATAATTTATATGTTGTAAAAAATAATGAGGAAATAGTTGGATTATTTTTATTAAAATATGAGAATGATAAATATTGGAAAGATTCTTGTCCTGCTATTTATTTAGATCATTTTGTGACAAAACTTGGGTATCCAGGTCTAGGAGAAAAAATACTAGAATTTATTAGAAATAAAGCTCATGAAAAGAATTTAAAATATTTAAGATTAGATTGTATGAGATGTAATCCTAAAATTAATGAATATTATCAAAAACACGGGTTTAAAAATAAAGGTGAAGGTAATGAACCTTACGAATATAGATTATGGGAAATGGAACTATAATAATGAATATGGAATTGTTAAACTTTTATAAAAAAACTAGTGCCTATACTGAACTTGGTAACTATAAAGATTTTGCTAAGTCTTTACCTAATGATATTAAAACACTATGTTTACTCCAAAGAAGACAAAT
>CAOJKG010000096.1 GCA_948437815.1 uncultured Mycoplasmatota bacterium | reverse complement strand
TATTATCTATTTTATTCTTTAAAGAATTTTTTGGTATAACAGATTCGATGAGTATTCAAGGAACTTTATTGTGTATTAATTTTGCATTAATATCAGAAGTGTTCTTGAGATATTTAACTAAGTTTTTTGATTTAATTAAAACAGCTTTGAATAAAGCTACTAGAATTAGAGATATTTTAAAAAATAATGAAATTTAAGGCAATATTATTTATTGCTTTTTATATGTCAAAAAGTTTTACTTATAGTATAATTTTTGATATAATATTTATAGGAATATTTAGTTAGCTTAGGTACTATTCTCCTTTACTTTTAGAAGTGGAAGGAGGTGAAATTATGAGAAAGATAGAGTTATATCTCTGTACAATCATAATACTCCTTATTATTGTGATTTTAATCATTTTAATAAAAATAGTACCAACTGTATAAGTCGGTACTAGACAAAATTATTTTGGAATAGTACCTAACTCGTCAAAACTAGGTATTCCTTTTTTATTGTATGAAGTTTCCTTCATCTATATACATAATAACATAATATTTATTATTTTTCAAGTTGTAGCAATATTATTAGCTTATTCATAATTTATTAATAGAGGTGAATAAAAATTGGATTGGTTTAATAATATAAGCCCAGTATGGCAAGCATTAATTGCAACAACTTTTACTTGGGGAATAACAGCTTTAGGAGCTTTAACTGTTTGCTTTTTTAAAGATTTAAATAAAAAAGTTTTGAATACTATCTTAGGTTTTAGTGCAGGAGTAATGATAGCAGCATCTTTTTGGTCACTTTTATCACCAGCGATAGATAAATCTGTGGAACTCGGATATATACCATGGGTAATGCCAGCGCTCGGTTTTATTATTGGTGGATTATTTGTTTTATTTTCAGATAAGTTTTTAGATAAAGCTTTAAAAAATAAAGGTGAAGGTAAAGATAGTGTTAAAAAAAGCATTCTTTTAGTATCTGCGATTACAATTCATAATATTCCAGAAGGTATGGCTGTTGGTGTTGCTTTTGGTGGAATTGCAAGTGGCGTACCTGGTATGACTGTAGTTGGAGCTTTAATGTTAGCAATTGGGATTGGGATTCAAAATTTTCCAGAAGGAGCCGCAGTATCTTTACCACTTCGAAGTGTAGGATATTCACGATTTAAAAGTTTTATGTGTGGTCAAGCGAGTGCTATAGTTGAACCCATATCAGCTGTAATTGGAGTAGTACTTGTTCTAACTATTAGAAGTGTACTTCCTTTATTGCTTGCGTTTGCAGCTGGAGCGATGATAGCGGTCGCAGCTCGTGAACTTTTACCAGAATCAATTACAGAAGATAAAAACTTAGCTACTATTGGTTTATTACTAGGTTTTGTCTTAATGATGATTTTAGATGTGGCACTTGGTTAAATATAAATTATAAATAATTTAGAGAGGATATATTTGTATCTTTTCTTTTTTTTATATGCTATAATTGATATTGGCATGGAGATAAAAATTAATATGAATAATGTAATCGAGTTAGAAGTGTTTAAAAAAGCAAATTTTAATTTTCAAAGATTAGAAAAGTATGGTTTTAAAAAAGAAAATGATATTTACAAATTAGTAAAAACTATATTAAATGATAAATTTAAAGTTATTATAGAAATAGGTAAAAGTGGTACTGTTATAGGAAAAATATTTGATATTAAAACTAATGATGAATACTCTAATTTTAGAGGAGATACTTTAGGAGATTTTTCTAGTAAAGTGAAAAGGGAGTATTTAGCTATTTTAAATGATATTAAAAATAAATGTTGTGATATTACTTATTTTTTTGAAAATCAAGCAAATAGAGTTTGTAATTATATTATTGATAAATTTAAAATTAATCCAGAATTTTTATGGGAGAAGTTTTCAGGTTATGGGGTATTTAGAAATAAAGATAATAATAAATGGTTTGCAGTTATTTTAAATATTAATAAATCTAAATTTGATGGTGAAGATAAAGAAGTAGAAGTAATAAATGTTAAAGTTAATCCTAATAATATTGAAGAACTTTTAAAAAGAAATAATTATTATGAAGGATATCATATGAATAAAAAACATTGGGTGAGTATAATTTTAGATGATAAAGTTTTGGATAAAGAGATTTTTGAATTAGTAAATGAAGCTTATAAATCGGTAATAAAAAAATAAAATAGAAGGAGTTTTTTATGTCAAAAGAATTAACAATAATTATCCCAACTTATAATGATTCATTAGAAAAAATAAAGTGTTCTTTGGATTCTATAATTAAGCAAAAAAAATATGATTTTTCCAAGTTAGAAATTATAATTGTTGATGATAATTCAACTACTAATTTAATTGATTGGAATGAAATATTAAGGATATATGCAAACTTAGATATTAAATATTTAAAACTTTCACAAAATAAAGGCCCTGGAAATGCTAGACAAGTTGGTTTAGATAATTCATGTGGGGAATTTGTGTATTTTTTAGATTCAGGGGATTCTTTGTATGATAATTCAGTATTACAAATTTTTGCTAAAAGGAAAACTGCCTTTTGTGATATTATTGCAACTAGAATGTTTGATGAAGGTGTTAAAAGCAGAAGGTTAGGCTTTGAATTTAATAATGCTTACATTTTTGGTATATTTATTAAAAGAGAATTTATAGTTAATAATAGTATTTGTTTTAATGAATTTCTTAGATGGGAAGAAGATTGTTATTTTGAAGATTTGTTACGTTATTATAATCCAAGGGTTATTTCTTTAAAAAATACTAGTTATTCTTATAATTTTGATTCTGAATCGATAACTAGAAAAAATAATTATGAATACCGAAACGAATTTGGTGGTTTTAGTGCGATGGTGGTTAAAAGTATTTTATTATGTGATTTTTATGAAAAAGAAAAAGCTTATGATAGTTTTAATGCTGAAGTTATACAAGTGTTAGTTTCATGCTATATGAGCTTTTATCCTTATCTTTTTGGAAAATTAAATATTTCAGAACGAATGTATAAAATATTATTTTTACTTAATTTGTTATTAAAAAAAAGTAAGATTGATACGAATTCTAGAGAATTTGAACAATTATTATTCCAAAAAATGTATCAACGAAAAATTATTTATAATAATTCTGTACCACTTGATATGTTAGATGAGTTTTTTTACTTAATAAAAACTTGTGAATGCTTAGGGTATGATTATCTTATTGAAGGAACTAATATAACTATTAATGAGCTTATGTCAACACTTGAATTAGAAGATAATGAAAAACGAGGAATATAAAATTTTAAAAATCTTATTAAATATACTTGTTAAATGTAAAAGAAAAATAGTATAATGAATTTAGAAAGTAAAAAGGAGAAGAAATAATGGAGTATTTGATTACTTTTGTAGAAGGTTTAGCTTCTTTTATCTCACCATGTATTTTACCTGTTATTCCACTTTATATATCTTATTTTGGAGCATCAGAAAATGGTAGAAAAGCTATAACTAATTCAATAGGGTTTGTTACAGGGTTTAGTTTAGTGTTTATATTGCTGGGTATTTTTGCAGGAACTTTTGGTAAGATAGTCCACCAATATACTAATTATATAAATATTATATTAGGTTTATTTTTAATAATTATAGGTCTTAATTATATGGGAGTTATTTTTATAAAATTATTAAATAAGTCTAAAGAAATAAAGAAAGATAAAAAAGA
>CAOJKG010000095.1 GCA_948437815.1 uncultured Mycoplasmatota bacterium | reverse complement strand
TAGGAATGATATATGTTATTCCTTTTTATGCGATAGTTGGTGTTCAAGGTTCAATTTTATATGCTTATGCTTATAATATATATGGTTTGTTTTTAGAAATAGCAACCGCAGGTATTCCTAATGCTATTGGTAAAATTATCAATGAGTTTAATACTTTAAATAAGCAAGAAGCCAAAATAAGAGCATTTAAAATTGGAAAAAGATTATTATTATTTATAGCCATTACATCCTTTTTAATAATGTTTATTTTTGCTCCTGAATTAGCCAAAATGATTTTAGGAAATCTAAAAGGTGGAAATACTATTGAGCAAGTAGCATTTGTTATTAGAGCAGTTTCATTCTCATTATTATTATTTCCATTTTTAAGTGTAACAAGAGGTTTCTTTTTAGGTCATAAAATAGTTTATGTATCGAGTTTTTCTCAAGTAATAGAGCAAATAGCCAGAGTAGCCTTTATCCTAGGAGGAAGTTACATAGCCTTAAAAGTTCTTCATCTTGATTTAACGCATGCTGTTGGTATTGCTGTTTTTAGTGCTTTTGTAGGAGGAGCATTCTCCTTATTATATGTAGTAACAAAACTCCGAAAAAACAAAGAAGAGTTTAATTTAAAAGAAGATTTCAAGAAGAAGGATGACATAAGTAATAAAGAAATAATAAAAAAAATATTTATATATGCTATCCCAACTGTAATAATAAGTATTGCTTTTTCGATATATAACAATGTAGATATGATTTTAATATTAAGAACAATGAATCATTTAGGATTTGAAGCGAGTGAAGTTGAGTTTATTTCAACTGCGATAAGTACTTGGGCACCTAAAATAAGTATTATAATAACATCAATAGGACTTGGAATGGCACCAGGCTTAGTCGCAGCGATGGTCGAAGCACATACTTTAAAAAACTATGAAGAAGTAAATAGAAAGTTTAATAAAGCTTTAGAAATAACGATACTAATTACTATCCCAATGTGTATAGGCATATCTTTATTAAGTTCATCAATATGGACAATATTTTATGGGTACAATGATTTTCATCAAATAGGCTCTTTAATTTTAATGGTATGTATATTTTCACCATTATTTTCTAATCTTTACACTATTTGTAATTTCACATTACAAAGTGTAAACAAATTTAAGATGGTATATATAAGTGCTTTAACAGGAATATTAGTTAATGCTTCATTAGATGTACCTTTAATGCTATTATTATCCAAAATAGGATTACCACCATATTGGGGAGCAACATTAGCTACCATCATAGGTTTTAGTGTAACCATAATAATTGCTACTAGAGTATTAAAAAAAGAATTTGGTTTTAAATATAGAGGAATATTTACGATGTTAGGAAAGACTCTTATTCCTTTAATATTGATGATAATAAGTGTAATAGTATTAAAGCTTTTAATACCAATAACTATTGGTAATAGAATGTCATCAATAATATATGTTGGTATAATATCCCTTATAGGGGCGCTAATATATTTCCTAGTAACTTATAAAATTGGCTTAATTGACCAAGTACTAGGTGAAGATTTTCTGGATAAATTAAAAAATAGATTTAAATTAAAGAAAAAAGTTAAAGAAAGTTAAGATAAGTAAGACCCAAAATAAACTTATCTTTCTTTCATGACACAAAAAGTATTTTTTGATATAATAAAAATAAAGAAGTGATATAATGAAAAAAATAAGTATAATAGTTCCTATTTACAATGAGGAAGAAAATTTAAGAAAATGTATAGAATCATTAATAAATCAAACATACAAAGAACTAGAAATAATATTAATAAACGATGGTTCAACAGATAAATCAAAAGAAATTATTGAAAGTTTCAAAGATAAAAGAATAGTAGCAATTCACAAAAAGAACACTGGTATAAGTGATACTAGAAATACTGGTATTGATAAATCTACAGGAGATTATATTATGTTTGTGGATAGTGATGATTATTTAGAATTAAATTGCATTGAAAGATTAATAGAAACTGCAGAAAAAGAGAATTCTGAAATAGTAATGTTTAATTATTATTTAGAAACTCCAAGTAAAAGAATAGAAATAAAGTTACCTAAAATAGAAGCTAGAAATTTAAAAGAAGATAAGGACTTATTAACTAAAATACATTTAGGCCCATGTACAAAAATATTTAAATCAGAGTTAATAAAAGATAATCTTTTTCCTTTAAATTTAAAATATGAAGATGTGCCTTTTGTGGTGGAGGCAGTTATAAAAGCTGGTAAAATAAGTTTTATTCCTGATTATTTATATCATTATGTTATTAAAAAAAGTGGAGAGACTATAACAAGAGATGAAAGAATATTTGATATAATTACAATATGCGCCATAGTTGAAAAGAAATTAGAGCAAATAAACTACGTTAATAAAACGAACTTTTTTGTTAAAGTATTAAGTTATTATTTAAAAAATAGTCGTTATATACCAAATATTAATTTAAGAAATGAATTTATAGATGCAGTGTATATATATTTAAAAAGAATAGATAAAGATTGGCGAAAAAGTTCTTATTTAAAGCAAGAAAGTAAAATAAAAAGAGTAATCATAACTCACAAATCTTTATTAAAAATAGTAAATAAACTAAAAAAATAGAAATAAAATCGAAAAAAGCTTAAATTATAGTAGAATAACTCTTGAATTTTTTGTATAATTAATCTAGGTGAATAATAGATGATATATTTAGACTATAGTGCAACCACTCCGATAAATTACGAAGTATTAGATACATATAATAGAACAAGTAAAGATTTTTTTGGCAATCCCAATTCTTTACATGAGCTAGGAATAAAAACGAAGAACTTAATGAATAGTGCTACAAAACAAATCGCCGAGATATTAAATGTTCATGAAAACGAAATAACCTATACAAGTGGTGCTACAAATTCCAACAATATAGCTTTAATTGGCATAGCCATGTCTCACCACAAAAAAGGTAAACATATAATTACTTCTAAATTAGAGCATCCAAGTATATATGCCATATGTGACTATTTAGAAAGCATTGGTTTTGAGATAAGTTATGTTAAAAATGATAAAGAAGGCTTAATAGATTTTGAAGATTTAAAAAGTTTAATTAGGTCAGATACTATATTAGTCAGTATATGTTCTGTAAATAGTGAAACTGGAGTAAGACAACCTTTAAAAATGATTCGACAAATAATCAAAAAAGAGAATGCAGATACTGTTTTGCATTCAGATATGACTCAAGGAATAGGTAAAGTAGCAGTTAATCTTCACGATGTAGATTTAGCAACTTTTACTGCTCATAAAATATATGGGCCAAAAGGTATAGGTATATTATATAAAAATAACAATATAAATATTGCACCTGTACTTTATGGTTCAGGCAAAAGTAATATGTTAAATCCAGGGACACCTGCAGTACCACTTATTGTATCATTATCTAAGGCTTTACGTTTAGCCACTATTGATTTAGAAAAAAGAGAAAGATTTATAGAACGATTAAATTTAAAAATAGTAGATGCCTTAACCAAATATGAAGGAGTAATGATAAATAAAACCAAGTATTCAATCCCCCATATTTTAAATATTAGTTTAAGAAATATAAAGGCAGAAACTTTCTTACATGCTCTTGAAGAATACGAAGTCTATGTAAGTTCTAATACAGCCTGTGCAAGTGGTAATTTATCAACAAGTGTTTTAGCAATCTATAATGATAAAGTAAGAGCATCTTC
>CAOJKG010000094.1 GCA_948437815.1 uncultured Mycoplasmatota bacterium | reverse complement strand
GATACATATGACTACTTTCAAATTCATCTTTGTAATCATTCATGTAATCAATCATTGTTAGTACAAGTCTTTCTTTTGCTCTTAATGTATGATTTTTATTTATTAAATATGGAGTTACTTTTAATTCTATACCAGCTTCATTAAAATCAGCTCTAGAGTCACTATTAGGTTTGTAGAAAAAATAGTGTTCTTCAATTAAATTTCCTAATCCACCTTTTGATTTTGAATTATTATAATATTCGTATAGCAAACTTTTATCTTCGTTAGTCAAGTTTGGGTCATTATCTAGCACATCTTTAAATGTTTTTCCTTTTAACTTTATAGCATAATTTTCGATTGATTCTTTTGATGTTTTATCATATGGTAATTGATTCATAATATAACTCCTTTTATAGTATTTTAAGAATAGTTAAATATTACCATAAAACTTGAAAAAGTTCAATTGAAAAGCTACACTAATAATAAGATTTATGATAATATAAAACAAATAATTTATGGGAGAAATAAATATGTATAATATTTTCGAATATAGAGAATTTGCGTCTTGTAATTTTCTTGGTGGGAATACTAACAGCTTTAAAGTAAAAATCGATAATACTGGAACTGTAGAATATGAATTAGAAGACTTTGAAGAAAATACGTTAGAATTACATTTTTATGAAATATCAAAAGAATCAGTATCTAAAATAAGTGATATAATAAATAAGAATGAAGAAATTTTTGAAGTTAATAGTTATTTAAATAATGGTTCATTAGATGGTTCAGAAAATGAATTTTTCTTTTCAAATAATAAAAGAAATAGATTAATATTAGCATGGAATATAGATGATTCTATTGATGAAGGAAAAGAAATAAGAACAGAATATTTGAAAGAATATGGAGAAAATTTAAAGCAAGAACGATTAGTATTAGAAGTATTTTTTAAAATATGTAAAGTATTAAAAAAAGAAAAAATATTTATGGATTTATATAATTTTAAAACAAATAGAAAAGAAAAATATATTGAATAAATTGTTATTCCTATTCCCTATTTGTTTATGTATTCACTTTTAAGTATATTTTTCCCTTTTCCATTCCATCTTATTCCACAATGTAAACACCAATAGTCTCTTGTAAATTCGGTTACCATAGAACATTCATTACAATAAAGCCCCATGCTTTCAAATCTTCTTTTTTCTTCTTCTTTTTGTTCTTTTGTTCCATTAAATAATCTATATGATACGTCTCCATCATGAATACTTGCTATATATTTTCCATGACATTTGGGGCATTTTAGATTTTCGGGATTATTTTCAATTTTTCCATTAACACTTGTGGCTATTTCAAACATAAATTGTGATTTTTTGGAATTTTCTAAATTAAAATTTTCAAATTGATTTTCTAATTGTTTTATGGCTTCACCTAAATTACTATATTTTAAATTTAATAATTTTTCTATTTCTATATCATTTAAGATTTTTTTATTTTTCATTTTATTTACTTCAATAATATGTTATTTCATTTGCATTACATATTATAATCTCCTTTTAATAGTCTAATAATATCATATAGTATTATAATTATCAATTTCTATTTTAATAATACGGGTTATTTCCTCAATAATTGTTTTATTAGAGTAATAATCTTTGCAGAATTCTATTCCTAGCATTTTTTCAAAATTTTCTTTAAAATTATTATTTACTAAATGTTTTAATGAATAAGCTATTGAATTTTCTATTGTTTTTGTAGATATTTTATATTGCATTGAAAGTTGTTTGTATATGTCAGAAACTACAATAAAATCGTCTTTATAGGTTATAGCAATAAGAATAGCACTTAATAAAATTTTAGTGCCTTTAAGTTTAGGGCATAAACCTATTTGACGTAAGATGTTATAAACTTTAATATTGCAGTTTTTTTCTCCTTTCATAAAATACCTCCAACATATAGTAGATGTATAGATTTGTGAGGTTAAACAATTATTCATTAGTGACTACAATACTAATATATCAAATTTATGTTAACGATTCAAAAATATAACACTTACGTTAGATGTAGTGCTTTTTACGTCAAACGTAAGTTTTAACTATAATAGTCTAGTTTATTTTTATTATACTTTAAGAAATAGTATCAAATAAATAAAATTTCATAAAATATTACGTTTAACGTAATATTAAAAATGTAAAAAAACACGGAGCCAACGATAATGAAAAAGGTCCGTGTTTAGATATGAAATAAATCATATCAATTAAAGTTAAAATCTGCAACAATCTAACTTTAACTATATTAATTATAGCTTAAATTTATATAAATATCAATTATTTTTAGCAATGTTTTAGGGGGAAACTGTTCCCCCTTACTTATGGAATAGTCTAAAACATAGATATAGTATCTTTTATAATACCACATCCAGGACTTCCGTCCATCCATACACATTGAGATTTTCATTATCGTTGGCTCCTCGTTATAGATTCTCTCTAGTAAAATTCAAATATGTTTATAACGAAGAATAACCAATATCTCGTGTATAAAATAATCTTGGCAGTTGCAGTGCCAAGACGTTTATTTGAACATCAGGGCAAAGCACCTGTGGAATAGATTATTTATTAAGATAATAAACTACTCTTTTACTATTAAGTTATATTAATTATACCATATTTTTACACTTTTCTCAATGTGTTAAGACTGATAAAACTAGCAATATAAATACTTTCATTGAAAATATAATTTTATAATGTTATAATTATTTGTAAGTAAGATAAAGGAGAAATACTATGCCTAAATTTGATAGAAAAAATTTTGGAAATAATATAAGAAAAATAAGACGTTCAAAAGGTTTAAGTCAAAAAAATGTAGCTGATGCTTTAGAAGTAACTGATGCAACTTTTGCAAGATATGAATCAGGAGAAATACTACCTAATGCGGAGCAAATTTGGAAAATATGCGAAGAATTTGAAGTATATGAATCTGACTTATTTGAAAGTGGTAATAAAATAATAAATAAAGAAAATAGTAATAATCCTTTTAAAACAAATATGCTATATTTATACACTATTGGCTATTTTCCTAAATCTAATAAATTTGGAAAATTAAAATTTAAAATAGAATTATATGAAAGACCAGATCAAGTTAAAGTTGAATATAGAGATTATAAATCCAATATGTCATATTTAACAGGTTATATGTTAGCTGATAGTAATGTTGCTTTTATAGTATTGGAAAATAATAAAGAAAATAACTTAAGATTAGAAGTTGCTCATATTGTTATTAATATAGCAAGAGGAACTAAAAATGATATGTTAGGTACATATACAGGAACAAATGCGAATTATGTTCCTTGCACTAAAAAATGTATTATTAGTAAAGAAGATAAAGAGTTTACTAATGAAATGTTTGAGAAACTTAAAATTACTGATAAAGAAAAATCGGATATTAAAGAAAAAGATATTTGGTATGTAGATGTTATAGATAAATATTCTTTTGAAGAATAAAAAAGTTAATAGTATATGAATCTCGTAAAGGTTAGGGTTAAACTAACTTTTACGAGATTTTTTTCGTTCGAGTTTTTACCAATTTCTGAAATAGTATTAACAAAGCCTATTATATGAATATTATCTGAAAAAACTTTGGGGCTTTTATGTTTTTTTGTTTGTTTCTATGGGCTTTTTACTTTTGTTTAAAAATTCAGAGTATCATTAAATCAAGCTTAAGCAAAAATAGATTTCCGGAAATCAAAATATTTTAAGGAGCGAAAACATGAAATATTTT
>CAOJKG010000093.1 GCA_948437815.1 uncultured Mycoplasmatota bacterium | reverse complement strand
AAGGAGATGTACCAAGTACCTTAAAAAATAAAAAAGTATGGTCACTAGATTTAGGTGCGTTAATCGCAGGAGCTAAATATCAAGGAGAATTTGAAGAAAGATTAAAAAAAGTGCTAAAAGAAATAAGTGACTCTAATGGCGATATCATTTTATTCATTGATGAAATTCACATGGTTGTTGGTGCTGGCGCATCAGGTGGTATGGATGCTGGAAATTTACTTAAACCAATGTTAGCAAGAGGAGAAATAAGACTTATTGGTGCTACAACATTAAATGAGTATCGAAAATACATTGAAAAAGATGGCGCATTAGAAAGACGTTTGCAAAAAATTCAAGTCGGAGCACCTAGTGTTGAAGATACTATAACAATACTAAGAGGTATCAAAGATAGATTTGAGTTATTCCATAGTGTAAATATAAAAGATAATGCTCTTATCGCCGCAGCCACTTTATCAGACAGATATATAACAGACAGATTCTTACCAGATAAAGCTATAGATTTAGTTGATGAAGCATGTGCTACCATAAAAATGCAAATGGCAAGTGTACCAACTGAATTAGACACTTTAACGAGAAAAATAATGAGTTTAGAAATTGAGTTAGAAGCTATCAAGAAAGAAAAAGATGAGTTATCTAAGAAAAGAAAAGAAGACTTAGAAAGTGAAATCACAAGACTAAAAGATGATGAAGCTATAATGCGTTCTAAATGGGAAGAAGAAAAAAATCTTAATGATGAAATAAATAAGAAAAAAGAAGAATTAGAAACAGCACGTTTCAAGTTAGAAACAGCAGAAAATAATTATGATTTAGAAAGTGCTGCTAGACTTCGCCATGGAGAGATACCAAAACTAGAAAGTGAACTAGAAAGTTTAAGAAGCAAGATAGATACTGAAATGTTAAGTGATACAGTAGATTCAGAAGATATCGCAAGAATTATAGCTAAGTGGACTAATATACCTATTGATAAATTAGTAAGTGGTGAAAAAGAGAAGTTATTAAATTTAAAAGATAATTTAAAGAAAAAAGTTATTGGTCAAGAAAACGCAATAAATGCTGTTAGTGATGCTATTATAAGAGCCAGAAGTGGAATAAAAGACCCAAATAAACCAATTGGTTCATTTATCTTTATGGGGCCAACTGGTGTAGGTAAAACTGAATTAGCTAAAGCTTTAGCCTATGAATTATTTGATGATGAAAGACATATGATAAGAATTGATTGTTCCGAATATATGGAAGCCTTTAATGTATCTCGTCTTTTAGGAGCTCCTCCAGGATATGTTGGCTATGATGAAGGTGGAGAACTAACTGAAGCAGTAAGAAGAAATCCCTATAGTATTGTATTATTTGATGAAATAGAAAAAGCGCATCCAGATGTATTTAATATTTTACTTCAAATATTAGATGATGGACGTATAACAGATTCTACAGGTAAACTAATAGATTTTAAAAACACTATAATCATTATGACATCCAATTTAGGAAGTGAACACATATTAGAAGATGCAAGTGATGGTAATAGTAAGGCTATGGAAGTTTTAAAAAGAACATTTAGACCTGAATTTATTAATCGTATAGATGAAATAGTTATCTTTAATTCTTTAGGTAAAGAAATAGTTTATAATATATTAGACAAAATAATTAAAGAAACAGAAAGTAGGCTAAAAAACATTAATTTAAGTTTAGAATTAACAGATAGTGCTAAAAAATTAATTATAGAAAATTCCTATGAAGCAAGTTATGGTGCTAGACCTATTAAACGATATGTAACTCATAACATTGAATCTTTAATCGCCGATAAAATAATTAGAGATGAAATAAAGCCTAATACAAAAATAATAATCGATACTGCTAATAATGAAATAATCATAAGATAATGTAATGTTGGTGGCTATAAATTTGATTTTTTAACCAAAATATGCTATAATTATAAGCATTCAGAGGGGTTAAATTTTAGAATAAAAAAATATAGATTCCTTGTGAGTCTATTTTTATTTTAGGGGGAATAAAAATGGTTGAGAGAGTAAGTGAGCCACTAACAAAATTTTTATTTGACAGTTTAAAAAACAAACGTGTAATAGACGAATCATTTATCGCAGAAATTATTGAAATAGTTATTAATTCTTTAGATTTAAATGATTATGTCAAAGGTTATAAAATAAATAATGTGCCTTGGGATGGTTCTAAAAGAATAAGAACAGCTGAATATAATTATAGTACTAAAAAAATAGTATTTAATCTTCAAACTGCATTAGAATTTTATAAATATAATTCTAAAAATCTTAGAATAGATAGTTGGGAAATAGTAGCTATAATTTATGATTGTGTTATACAAGCATTATTACATGAATTAGAACATGCATATCAAGTAAAGAAAATGAAACAGAAAGATAAAGATTTAGAAAGTACAATACTTGTATATACAAATATACCAGTTCTTTTATATGACCAATATAAAAAGTTAATAGAAGAAGGAATGACAGAACAAGATATTTATGATTTAGCAGATAATGCTAATCAAATAAGTAAGATTTATTATACTTATAGTCCTATTGAAAGATTAGCAGAATATTACTCTCATAAAACAATGGCAACCATTTTAAAAGAGCTAAGAATGCTTCCTAATATTTCTTACTATGAATGTTTAAAGTTTTGTCAAAGTCTTTTAAGAGGCTATAGCCCAAATATAACACCTACTAAATATTATTTTGAAATGTTAGGTATAAGTGAATTATGGCCTAAAATAAATAGAGAAGGCTTAAACTTAGATATTGAATCACGAGCTTCTTTAGGTTTATCAATAAGTGAAGAAGAATATCAATATTTAATAGATACAACTGATACATTAAGAAGAATAATAATAAAATAAGATTAACAAAAGTATAGTATTCATAAGGAGTATTTAAGATGAACGAAGTAATTAAATATCGGTTAATTTCTTTAATTTATGATTATGTAAAAAATAATAGAGTTTTAGATAAAGATTTTATTGATAAAATACTAGATGTAGTTATTAACGAATTAGAATTAAATGATTACGTAATAGATAGTGAAATAATAAATGAACCAGGAAAAAGGAGAAAAACATATACAATAGCATATTATAACTTTTATAGTAGAATAATTGAAGTTAACTTACAAGTAGCACTAGAAAGACTTAAAGAAGAAGCAAAAAAGCTTAGACTTACATCTATTGAAACTTCATATTTTATCGCTAAAGAGTTAGCAGAAGCAATTTTACACGAGTTAGAGCATGCTAGTCAAGTAAAAGAATATGATAGAGATGGTAATAATCTTGAAAGTTTAATTATAAAAAGAGCTTTTGCCCATAAAACTATTATTAGAAGTGATATATTATTACTATTAATGAACGGATATTCTGAAAAAGAATTACTAATGAGATATAAGACAATTAAACGAGGTATAAAATATTATAAATATGATCCTTTAGAAAGACTCGCTGATTATCACGCTTTAAATTATATAAAAGAGGTATTAAAAGAGTTAAATGTAGGGGATAGAGTAATGCTCCACACATATTATGAAGAGTATAAAAATTATATTAGAGGTTATGAATTACAAAAAGAGCCTACAAAATTCTTTTTAGCTAAAGTAGGAGGATTAAAAGATTGGTCTGAAATAGAAAGACTATCCACAGATTGTGATTTAAAGACTAGATTATCATTAGGATTACCTATAAATAAAGATGAATATCAAGAATTAGAAAATAGAACTAGAAGACTACGTAAAGCATTA
>CAOJKG010000092.1 GCA_948437815.1 uncultured Mycoplasmatota bacterium | reverse complement strand
ATTGTATATTTCTAATATACATCTAGTATATAATATTATTGAGTATTTTTCAATAAAATAATTAATATCCTTTGTAAATAAAAGACAGTTCTAAAAATAATAAGAAAATGATATAATCTTTTATTGGTGATAATCATGTCTAAAATTAGAATTCCTAAATACAGCCTAAGTGAAGAACTAATAAATAGTATATCTCATGGATTAGGAGGTATATTCGCTATAGTAGCTTTGATACTTATGCTAGTTAAAGCAAATAGACCTTTAGAATATGTAACAGTATCTATATTTGGTACAACCATGATATTACTTTATATAATAAGTTGTATATATCATGCTTTATCTCCAAAACTAACTGGTAAAAAAGTATTAAGAGTATTAGATCATTGTAATGTTTACTTACTAGTATTAGGTACTTATATTCCCATATCTTTATTAGGAGTTACAGGCTCACTTGGTTGGATATTATTCGGAATAGTAACAACAATAACATTAATTGGAATTATATTATGTTCTGTAGCCATTGATAAATTTCAAATATTCGAAGTAATATGTCATTTAATCAATGGTTGGAGTATTCTTATAGCTATTAAAACTTTATACCATAATATAACATTTATGGGTGTTTTGTTCCTATTATTAGGAGGGATAATGTACTCTTTAGGAGCAATTCTTTACGGTATAGGAGTAAAAAAGAAATATATGCACTCTATTTTTCATTTCTTCTGTTTAGCTGGTACGATCTTCCATTTTATTGCTATATATTTATATATATTATAAAAAAAGCTTAAATAAATAAGCTTTTTTTAACATATATCAACATGACTACTAGCATTTAAACTATAATCACAAAATTCCTTTTTCAAATATAGAGGATATGCTGCTGCTCCAATCATCGCCGCATTATCAGTACAATAAAGAAGTCTAGGTATAAATAACTCTGCTCCATACTTATTACATAATTCTTGCATTTGTTCTTTTAAATAATTATTCGCTGATACTCCACCTGCTATAACCAGTCTTTTAATACCAGTTTCTTTAAAAGCTTTTTCTACTTTTCGTATTAGTTCATCTATTGCCACATTTTGAAAACTACGAGCTAAATCATATTTATTTATTTCTTCACCTTTTTGTTCGGCATTATGAACTAAGTTAATAATAGCACTTTTAAGACCACTATAACTAAAATTATAAGTATCATCCATAACTGGTTTAGGAAGATTATAAGTATGTTTTCCATCTTTAGCATATTTTTCTACATTTGGTCCCCCTGGATATTTAAGACCTATCACTCTTGCTACTTTATCATAAGCTTCACCTATAGCATCATCTAAAGTCTCTCCAAGTTTTTTAAATTTATAATCCGATTCCATAATTAAAAGTTCTGTATGTCCTCCACTAACTACTAAAGCAAGTAATGGAAATTCTAAATTAGATTCAATATTATTTGCATAAATATGACCAATTAAATGGTTAACCGCTATTAAAGGTTTATTATATATTAATGATAGGGTTTTAGCTGCTTCAATTCCTACTATTAAGCTGCCAGTTAAACCTGGCGCATAAGTAACTGCTATAGCATCAATATCTTCCATTTTCATATTAGCTTTTAAAAGAACGTCTTCTAAAACTAAAGTTATCGCTTCCGTGTGCATTCTGCTAGCAATTTCAGGCACTACTCCACCATACATTGCATGTGTATCCATTTGAGTAGCTATCGTAAGTCCAATAACATCTTTACCATTTTTAACAATTGCCATACTTGTTTCATCACAAGAAGACTCTATAGCTAAAATATATACATCCTTCATTATTGTTCACTCTTTCTTGCCATTAAGTAAGCATCATCACCATCATAATAGTGTTCTCTTTTATGAACAACTTCAAAACCAAATTTATCATATAAAGCTAAAGCTTCTTTATTTTTAGTAGCAACTTCTAAAGTAACAAGTTTTAAAACTTCCCCAAGATCACTAATTAAATACCCTAATAAATTAGTACCTATTCCTTGTTTTCTATAATCAGGATCAACAACTATACTTAAAATATCACAAGTTTCATATAAAGAGGTCGCAGTAATAAAGCCAACTATCTTATCATCTTTTTCATAAACTATAACTTTTGAAATTTCATCTTGTAGCATTTCATTAATTTTAAAAAGTCTTTCAAAATTTTTATTTAATAATTTACCCAGTTCATTTATTCTTGGTATATCATAAACACTTGCATTTCTAATCATGTTCCACCTCTATCTTTTTAACATAAAGAGGAACTAAAGAATGCGGCAAAATATTATCTTTATTTTTTGCATATTGTTTCACTTTTATTAAATCTACATTGCTATCGAAATTAATATTCAAACTATTATTAAGCAGTTCATCATTTTTTAAATAATAATAATCTTTAACTAAATTATGATTTTTATCAAATTCTCCAACAAAAGCTCCATTTTTATCTTTTAAACCTACCACTATATCATGTTCAAAGTTTAATGATAATGCTTCCAAATATGATATAGCTTTTACATTTATTTTTAGACAATAAGCTATAATTTTAGCTATTACAATTCCAATTCTAACTCCTGTAAAAGATCCTGGTCCTAAAACTACAATAATTTCTTTTAAATCATTTAAAGAAATATTACATTCATTTAATAGTTCTTCCAAAAGAGGAATAGTATCTTTTGAAATATAATTACTACTTATTTCTTTTTTTAATAAAATATCATCATTTTTAAATATAGCCAATACTAAATTAAAATGTGTATCAATATACAATGTATACATAATTACCCTCCTTAAAAAAATAAAAACTCACCCTAAAAAAGTGAGATTATAATACGGCATTACAAAGTTCTTCATATTGCAATCCCCTAGGCTTAAATACTAAAACTCTTGTATTTTCATCAATTATTTTTATGTTTATATCTAATCTTTCTTGAGGTAATCTATCTTCTATTAATTCTGACCATTCTAAAATACAAACACCAGACTTATTAAAATAATCCTCCACACCAAATTCACTATTATCATCAATACGATAAACATCCATATGATATAAAGGCATCTCACCATTTAAATATTCTTTAACAATAGTAAAAGTAGGAGAAGTTATATTATCCTCAATTCCTAATGCTTTTGCAAAACCTTTTACAAAAACAGTTTTACCACTGCCTAGATCACCATTAAGACAAATAACCATACCTGGAAATTTTTCACTTTCAATATTTTCTGCTAATTCTAAAGTGTCCTCCACACTTTTAGATGTATATTTATAATCCATTTTTACTCACCTAAAATTATTATAGCAAAAACCATATTTGATATTCAAGACTCTTTTAAACAATTTTACACCCAAAATTTTTTTTATACAGTTTGCCACAAAATTTATATATTAGAAAATTCTAACCTTTATTATATTTTTAAAACATATTAAAATATATATGAGGTGTGAAAAATGGAATTTGTCGTAAGACAGACTAGGCAGAAAGATCCTGCTAGTTACAAGTCTTTATACATTAAAGATTCGCTGTTAAAAGAAGTAGAAAAAATAGCTGATAAAAATGCCACCTCTTTTAACAACGTAGTAATTAGTATGATCGAAGCCTGTATCTATGGTAATGGTGAGGGCCAAGAGACAAAAAAGAAAGTTAAAATTTAATGTCTTAATAGATACACTCCTTGAAGTTTTTCATAAACTCAGAAAAAAAGCTACCCAAAAGGTAGTTCAGACTGTTGACAAATAGGTATAAATTTTACTTATTTGTCTTTTAATTTGTTCA
>CAOJKG010000091.1 GCA_948437815.1 uncultured Mycoplasmatota bacterium | reverse complement strand
GCACTATCTGGTACCACCAAAACATAACCATATCCAACACCCCAAGCAAGAGTATAACCCTCATCAGTAATAACTTTTTGTTTTAACGTAATACCATTAGACAAAGTTATCTCTTTTATATCAGCATTCTTTAATTCATCTATAAATTCTTTTGTTACATTTAAATAATACTCATCTTCATTTAAGGTAATAGGTTTATCGCCTTTCATTTCTAAAAGTTTATTAAAATCACTTAAAGCAATAACTCTTTCCTCTTCTCTCCAAGAAAGTTCTAAAAATTTCAAAATATTATTATTATAATTTTTATAATCATTATAAACTACTTTCTCTAAAATAGTATAATTATCTTCAATAAAATTTAAATATTTATCTAAGTTTTCATCTACATTTATTGAGATATCATAAGGAGCATTATATTCAATTTGATATAAAAACATTCCTTTAAACAAACTAGATATATTAAGAGCCACTAAAGCTAAAGTAATTAAAAATGATAAAGTACCTATTGTAAAACTCATAGTTTTAATTTTTGAAAATAAGTTTCGCATAATAAACAAATTATCATTTTTATATTTAAGTTTTTTATGTTTTAAAACAAAATTAAGTATGAATTCCAAAAGTGTAATAGATATTCCATAAATACTTATTAGTAGTAAAAAAATTGAAGCAACAATAAGTTGAAATGAAGGTTCATGTCCCACCCCAACAAATTGTTTATCAAATAAATATAAAGCAAATACACCTAATAAAATAGAAACTATAAAAATAAGATTACGAGATAATTTATTATGCTTAACTTTTTCATTTTGTTTTTCCAAATGAATCAAATTATTTATTCTCATTTTTTTAAGTCTTCTTCTTAATAAAAATAAGACAACTAAATATATAATACCAAAATATAAACATAGTAAAGGTATTGCTTTTAAGTTAAAACTTATTTTAACTAATTCAGGTAATTCAAATATATTCATAATAACAAAAGACATAATCAAACTAAATAAATAACCAATAGGTATAGATATTAAAAGTGATAAAAAACCTAAAATAATATTTTCTAAAGTAAACATTTTAGATATTTCTTTCTTTTTAATACCTAATATCATATAAGTACCAAATTCCCTACTTCGCTTTTCAAACATAAACTTAGTAGTATAATTAATAAGAAAACAAACTGCAACTAAGACAAAAGCATTAACAAAATACATAGCAAATTCAAAATTGCTCATAATTTCACTAAGATTTATTACATCTTCTGAAGTAGTAATTAAATTAAAAGCAAACATAAAAGCAAAAGTCAAAGTTATCGTAATCAAATAAATAGCATAATCTTTAAAACTACGTTTTACATTTCTAATAGCAAGCTTACTTAACACTAGAAACATCTCCTCCAAGTAAAGTTAAGATATCTAGTATTTCATTAAAGAACTCTTTTCTAGATTTTTCACCCTTTACTATTTCATTAAATATTTTACCATCCTTTAAAAATAAAACTCTTTTACAAAAACTGGCTGAAAACGAATCATGAGTTACCATTAAAATTGTTGCTTTAAAATCTGTATTCATACTTGCCATTGTTTCTAAAAGCATTCTAGAAGATTTAGAATCTAAAGAACCCGTTGGTTCATCAGCTAAAATTAATTTTGGTTTATTAATTAAAGCTCTTGCACAAGCACATCTTTGTTTTTGTCCTCCTGATACTTCATAAGGAAATTTATTTAAAATATTATCTATTCCAAGACTAGTTGCTATTTTATTTACTCTATCGTCTACACTTTTCCATTCACTTTCATTTATAATTAAGGACAAAGCTATATTTTCTTCAATAGTTAAAGTATCTAATAAATTAAAATCTTGAAAAATAAAACCTAAATTTTTACGTCTAAAATCTGCTAAATCATCTTCCTTAATAATAGTTATATCTCGATTACCTACAAAAATATTACCACTAGTAACATTATCAATAGTTGAAATACAATTTAAAAGTGTTGATTTACCAGAACCACTAGCTCCCATAATAGCTACAAATTCTCCTTCATTTAAAGAAAAAGTAATACCATCAACCGCTTTCGTTATATTCGTATTTGTTCCATAATATTTCTTAACATTATTTATTTTTAAAACTTCATTCATATTTTTCTCCTTTCAAACCAATCGGTCACTAAAATTATATCAAAATACTATAATAAATAATATTACACTTTTGTTATAAAAGAAAAAGCAAGAATTTCTTCTTACTTTTAATATGGTTAATTAATTTCTCTTAAACCATCTTTAGTTAAAATATAAACTTTATTAGCTACTTCACTTATATATTTTCGGTCATGAGTAATACTTATAATTGTCCCTTTAAAATCATTTAAAACTTTTCTTATTACAGGATTAGATAAAGGACTAACATTTCTAGTAGGTTCATCAAGTAATAAAACATCACTTCTATCAAGAACTAACTTAAGCAAAAATAATTTAGCTTTAGCTCCATTACTTAAATTTTTTATTTTTCCCGTCATTTCTTCTCTTGTAAACTTCATATTCCCCAAATACATTCGAGCTTTAGTAATATCATCTTTACTACTAAGATTTAAAAAATCTATTACATTTTCATAATCATTTAAAATATCATCATAGTTTTGGGGCATGTACCCAAGTTTAATATCTTTTCTAACTTTCAACTCTTCATATATTATTTTCATTAAAGTTGTCTTCCCAACCCCATTATTACCTACAATACATAAATGCGTATTACCAATTACATCTAATAAAATATTTTTAGCTAAAACTTTATTGGAAAAATTCAATTCTGGAATATTTAAACTAATAATTTTCTTAGTACTAGGAATAAAAACATCTTCAAAAAAGAAATTAATACGCTCTTCTGTATCAGGTATTTCAGTAAGCTCCATATTATCAAGCTTTTTTTCTTGAGCTTTTAGGGAATGCATTTTCTTCTTTAAAAGTTTAGCTCCATGAGGGTCACTTCTTGAAATAGTATTTTGTTCATAATGAACTTTATTCATTACTTGTTGTAATTTAGCTTCTTTTTTTAGATACTCTCTTTTTTGTGATTTAGCAAGTTGTGTTTCTTTGTCTAACCATTTTAATCTTTCACTAATATAAGTATCATAATCAGTTTTTACTAAAGTATGTCTAGCTTTAGTCTTATTATTTATTTGTTCTAAATGTAAAATAATATTCGCTGTCTTAGAAAGTAATACTTCATCATGTGAAACATACATAATCGGTTTAGAAGTATTTAGCAAAAAGTTTTCTAACCAAGATAAAGTATCTAAATCCAAATCATTAGTAGGTTCATCTAAAAATAAGATATCATTTTCCTCTAATAATAATTTTAAAATACCAATTTTTACTTTTTCTCCTCCTGATAAAGTTTTAATTAATTGTTCTAATATAGTATCTTCTAAATTAATTATTTCCAAATATTTATAAAAAGAATTAACTTTATTATAATAATCATTATCATTTAAAAACAAATAATCAAACACTCTTTTATATAAATCAGCTTCGTTTATATTTTGAGCTAAATACCCTATTTTATTACCAAGAACATTAATAGTACCAGTAATATTTACATAATTAGCTATACCTAAAATGGCTTTTAATAAAGTAGACTTTCCATTTCCCTCTTCACCAATTATAGCTAATTTATCATTTTTATTTAAGACCAACGATAAATTTTCTACTAAATATCTATCATTAAGCTTAATACTTAAATTTTTTATTTCTAACATTTTATGCCTCCATTTCGGCATAATCAAAGTTTATGCCATACTTAATCTTTTATCATTCTCATGTTTACACCTC
>CAOJKG010000090.1 GCA_948437815.1 uncultured Mycoplasmatota bacterium | reverse complement strand
GAGCATTTGGTTTTAAATCATTTGCAGATAAAATAGATTTGGAAATAAAAAATGGAATTACGGCAGTAGTAGGGCCTAATGGTAGTGGTAAAAGTAATATTGTTGATGCTGTACGTTGGGTTTTAGGTGAGCAATCAGTTAAGTCTCTTCGTGGCAGTGATACAATGAGCGATGTTATATTTTCGGGTTCTAAATCAAGACCAGCTCATACAAGAGCATATGTATCTTTAGTATTCGATAATAGCGATCATTATTTAAATAGTGAATTTAATGAAATTGAAGTGAAAAGAGTTATTTATAATACAGGCGAAAATGAATACTTTGTTAATAATAGTAAAGTTAGACTTAAAGATGTTACTGACCTTTTTTTAGATACAGGCGCGGGTAATGACTCTTTTAATATTATTTCTCAAGGGAGCGTTTCAGATATAATAAATAGTAAGCCAGAGATGAGAAGAACTATTTTTGAAGATGCTGCAGGAGTTTTGAAATATAAAAAAAGAAAAGAAGTTAGTCTTAAAAAATTAGAAAAAACTAAAGAAAATATTGCAAGGGTTAAACTAGTAATAGAAGAACTTGAAAAAAGTGTTAATCCTTTAAAAAAACAGAGTGAAGTAGCTAAGAAATTTTTAGCGTTGAAAGATGAACTGAAAAATATTGAAATTGCTTTAATAGCAAGTGATATCTCTAAAATAAATATTGATTATAAAAGAATAAAAGCAGAAGCAGAATCTTTACAAAAAGAACTTGCGGGCATGACTTCTAAAAATACTGAAGATAATACAAAATTAGAAAAACTAAAATTAGAAAATTTAAAATTAGATGAAACTATAAGTTCTAAGAATAGTGAATATTTAAAATTAACGGAAAATCTTGCTAGTTTGGAAGCTGAAAAGTTAGTTACTATGGAACGTAAAAAGTATGATACTGGTAGTGAAAAGTTAGAGGAAATCTCAATAAAACTTAAAGAAGAGCAACTAGCAATAAAAAAAGATATTACAACTGAACAAGCCAAGCTTGAAGGAGTAATAAATGATATTAAAGAATTATCGATTGCAAAGGATAAAATTGATAATGATTTGATTACAGAAAAAGTGAAGAAAAATAATTTGCTTAATAATATAAATGAACATGCTAAAGAAATTTTAGTTTTAGAAAATAAAATTGAAATACTAGAAGATAATATTAAAAATAATTCGAAAATGCCTAATGCGGTTAGAAGTGTTTTAAATAATATGCGTTTAGAAGGTGTACATAATACCATAGGCAATTTATTAGAAATGGAAAATATGTATATAACTGCTATAGAAACAGCCTTAGGTTCTTCGGCTAATTTTTTAGTTACAGAAGATGAGGCAGCTACTAGAGAATGTATTGATTATTTAAAAACTAATCATTTAGGAAGAGCAACTTTCTTTCCGCTTAATGTTATTAAACCTAGAGATATCCCAGATAAAGATATAAATTTAATAAGAAATGAAAAAGGTATTATCAATATTGCTAGTGAGTTAGTTAAATATGATAAAGAATATGATAGTATTGTTAAAAATCAACTGGGGAATGTTATTGTGGTTGATAATATCGATACTTTAAATAGAGTTGGTAAAATATTAGATTATAAATATAGAATCGTTTCTTTAGATGGTGAAATATTATATTCTGGTGGTTCAATTACAGGTGGTTCTTTTAAACAAAATAATAATGGTTTAAATGATAAACTTAGACTTAATGAATTACAAGAAAAGTTAGAACTTACAAAAATTGAATTAGAAAATTTAAATAAAGATTATCGAGATTTTAATAATGGTTTTGAAGAATTAGAGAAAAATCAAGAAGATAAATCTAAACAATTAATTGCATTAAATGAAATACTTAACACTCGTACTAATAAAATTAGAGGTTTAGAAGAGGCTTTAAATAAAAAAGAATTAGAGATTAAAGGCAATGAAGATATTGGGGATAAAAAGCTAGATAAAAAATTAATTAGTATTTTAGAAGAAGCTAATGAGGTTGCTAGTGAAAAAGAAATATTATCTCAGGAACTAAATAATCTTAAAAAACAAAAATCAGAATTAGCTTTAGAAATTAATGAAGTTGAAAGTAAATATCATAAAACTAATGTTGTTTATAATAGTATTCAAAATAATTTGAAAGAAAAAGAAGTTAAATTGGGTAAATATGATGTTAAGCTTGACAATCTATTGTTAGAATTATCAGAGAATTATTCAATTACTTATGAATATGCAACTAGTAATTATGAACTAGAAATACCTGAAGAACTAGCAAGAACAAAGGTTGATACTTTAAAAAGAGATATAATGAAACTTGGAGAAGTTAATATTGGGGCGATTGCGGAGTTTGAAAGAGTAAATGAACGTTATGAATTTTTACTTAAACAAAGTAGTGATTTGGAAGAGTCAAGTAAAGAATTAAATAATATTATCGATGAGATGGATAAAATAATGATTGAAAGATTCAAAGAAACTTTTGATAAAATCAGTGCTGAATTTAACTCAGTTTTTAAAAAATTATTTAAGGGTGGTAGAGGAACTCTTAAACTTACGGATCCTAATGATTTACTTAATACTGGTATTGATATTGAAGCTGAACCACCAGGTAAAAAACTGAATTCAATTGTATTATTATCAGGTGGAGAAAAAACTTTAACGGCTATCGCTGTTTTATTTGCAATACTAAATATTAAACCTAGTCCATTTTGTATATTAGACGAGGTGGAAGCAGCTTTAGATGAAGCTAATGTTGATACATTTGGTAAATATTTGCAAGAAAAGAAAAATGCTAGTCAATTTATTTTGATAACACATAAAAAAAGAACAATGGAATATGCTGATGTATTATATGGTATTACAATGCAGGAGTCAGGTGTAAGTAAAATTGTTAGTGTTAATTTAGAAAGTATTTAAAAATAAAAAAGGGTCTTTAGAACTCTTTTTTTAAATTTCACGATATTTATTAGCGTTTTTATAAGGGTTTTTAGAATCTATTTTATCAACGAATAGAATTCCATTTAAATGATCTAATTCATGTTGGAAAGCTATACTTATATCTTCTCTAACTCTTATTCTAAATGGGTTTCCATCTAAATCTTGGGATTCAACTGTGATTCTAGCATATCTTGGGACGATACCTTCAACTTCACGATTAACACTTAAACATCCTTCACCTTCACCAACGTAAATCATTTCTTCACTATGACTTATTATTTTAGGATTTATTAAGATATAATCTTTAAAAGTTTTATCTTCTAATTCTTCAACGATTACAAATATTCTTTTAGGGATACCTATTTGGATATAAGCTAAACCCATACCTGCTCGTAAGTTATACTTTTCAATGTATTCATCCATTTGACTCATTTTTAAATATGTGATCATATCTTGAATATTCTTTTTTGTTTCTTCACTTAAAGGAAATTCAATATCTGTACTTACTTTTCTTAATAATTTATCTTTTTCATCTAATATTTTTATATCTGGTAATAACACGTAAATCAACCTTTCAAAAACAGCTTTATTTTATCATACATTTGATTTTTTTTCAATAAGTGTTATAATATCAAATAAAAAAGAGGGGATAATATGGTGGTTTATCGGGTTTGCAGTCGACAAGAAGTAGAAATGATATTTGATAAGGGAATAGAAAATGTAGGAAGTCATAATAACAGTACTGATGTTAATAGTCATCGTTATCAATATAATGTTAATTATTTGCATTTTTTTCTTCGTAAAAGTGATATTTTACATATTAAATCAAATAAAGGCTCTTGTATTTGTACTTATGATATTCCAAGAGAAATTTTGAATTTATATAGTG
>CAOJKG010000089.1 GCA_948437815.1 uncultured Mycoplasmatota bacterium | reverse complement strand
GGATATCAACCAATGAAACCAATGGTTTATTCTGGTTTATTTCCAGTTGAACCTAATCAATTTGAAGCCTTGAAAGATGCCCTTAATAAGTTGAAACTTAATGATGCAGCATTGTCTTTTGAAGCTGAAACTTCTGATGCTTTAGGATTTGGTTTTAGAACAGGTTTTTTAGGATTGCTTCATATGGATGTTATTATGACTCGCATAGAAAGAGAATTTAATATTGGTATTATTGCGACAAGTCCAAGTGTTATATATAAAGTTACTTTAAATAGTGGGGAAATATTAGATATTGATTCTCCTAATAAAATGCCAGATAGAACTACTATTTCACATATTGAAGAACCTTTTATTTTTACTAATATTATTGTTCCTAGCGATTATATTGGTCCAATAATGGAACTTTGTCAAGATAAACGTGGAGTTTATAAATCTATGGAATATATAGATGAGACAAGAGTAAATATTCATTATGAAATTCCTTTATCAGAAATAGTTTATGATTTTTTTGATAAGCTTAAAAGTTATACTAAAGGTTATGCATCTTTTGATTATGAAATATGTGGTTATAGAGAGTCTAATTTAGTTAAAATGGATATTTTACTAAATGGTAGTCCAGTTGATGCATTAAGCGTTATTGTTCATAAAGATTTTGCTTATCCTAGAGGAAGAACAATAGTTAAAAAATTAAAAGAACTAATTCCTAGACAGATGTTTGAACTTCCTATTCAAGCGAGTATTGGTTCAAAAGTAATTGCCAGAGAAACCATAAGTGCTATGAAAAAAAATGTACTTGCCAAGTGTTATGGTGGAGATGTATCACGTAAAAGAAAGCTTTTAGAAAAACAAAAAGAAGGAAAGAAAAGAATGAAAATGGTTGGTAGCGTTGAAGTTCCTCAAGAAGCCTTTTTAGCAGTTTTAAGTGGTGAGGAATAATATGGATAAAAATTTTATTTGGCAGGTTGGAAAGTATATTGCTGAAGGACATATTATTAGCGAAGCAGCTTTATTTTTCCAAAAATCTACTAGTAGTATAAAAAAATATCTAGCTAAAATTAGAAATAAAGATGGTGATTGTTATAATGAGATTTTAGCTGAAAAAATTAAATTAGCTCAAGCTAAAATAGAACTTGAGGGCCATAAAAAAGGTGGAAGTCTAGGAAAGAGAACTAGAAATTTGGAATATTGGCAAATTGAAATGTATCTTAAAGCTTTTATATCAAGTGGCTTATCTTTAGAAGCTTTTGCAGATTTATCTTATATTCCTAAGTCCACCTTATATGATAATTTCTGTGCGATTAAAGATCCTGATTTGTATAATAAATTTAGAGATTATATGACTAGGCATCATTCTGGTGACATTTTAGATAAAGGTTATGATCTTGAGGATAATTCATGGAAAAGATAAAATCTGTTTATATTCATATTCCTTTTTGTAATAGTATTTGTTCATATTGCGATTTTTGTAAAGTTCTTTATAATGGTAGCTGGATTAAACCTTATTTTGAAAAGTTAGAAGAAGAAATTGATAATATTTATATGGGAGAAGTTATTGAGACTTTATATATTGGTGGAGGGACTCCAAGTTCGTTAAATTTGGATGAATTATGCGAATTATTTAAAATAATAAGTAAATTTAAAATAAGTAAAAATATAGAGTTTACTTTTGAATGTAATTTAAATGATTTGGCAGAAGAGAAGCTTGAATTTTTATATAAAGCAGGTGTTAATAGACTAAGTGTCGGAATTGAATCTTTTAATGAAAGTAAGCTTAAATTTATGAATAGAGAAGCTGATTTTAAAAATGCTAAAGAAAAATTAGATTTAGCTAAAAAAATAGGATTTAAAAACATTAATGTAGATTTGATGTATGCAATACCAAGAGAAACTAATAAAGATTTAATAAGTGACTTGAAATTGTTTTTGAAATTAGAGCCAGTGCATATTAGTACTTATAGTTTAATGATTGAAAAAAATACTTTAGTAGGTCTTAATAAAATTAAACCTATTGAAGAAGAACGCGATTCAAAAATGTATGAGATTATATGTAATACATTAAAAAAGGCAGGTTATATCCACTATGAGGTATCCAATTTTTCCAAAGATGGATATCAATCAAAACATAATTTAACTTATTGGAATAATAATGAATATTATGGTTTTGGGTGTGGTGCTAGTGGTTTTGTAGCAGGTGTTCGTTATGAGAATACTAAAAGTTTAACAGAATATTTAAAAGGTAATTTTGTTAGTTCTAAGGCTTTAATGAGTAAAATAGATAATATGGAAAATGAACTTATTTTAGGTTTTAGAAAATTAGAGGGAATAAGTTTAGCACAATTTTATGATAAATATAAAGAGAATATGCAAGATATATTTCCAATTAAACCATTAATTAAAAGTGGAGAATTAATTTTTAAAGATGGTATGGTATTTGTTAATCATGATAAATTTTATGTCATGAATGAGATTTTAATTAAGTTAATCTAGTATATGATTAACTTTTTTGTTTAAAATAATAATGGTGGTAGTAATGCTTGAAAAATTAAAAATTTTAAATGGAGAATTGTCAATAGAATTTGATCCTTTAAATTCTAAATATACAGTTTTTTTAAATGAAAATGATAATCAATTAGATATAGAATATAAATTAAAAAGTGATACAAATATAACTATTGAAGGTAATTATAATTTAGTAGATGGAAGTATTGTTATAATTAATGTAACAGATGGAAAAAGAACAATAGATTATTATTTTAATGTATATATAAGTAAAACTGAAGAAGTTAATAAATCTATTGTTAATGGAACTATATTAGAGGTTGATTCAAAAAAGGAGATTTCAGAATATGCTGGGCCTGGAATTGCTTGCTTATGTTTTGTTTTAATATTATTTCTATTTGTATTTTTATTTCATAAGAGAAAAGCTAAATGATTTGTGTAAAGTTTACATTAATTTTTTAAAAATAATTATTTTACAGATTTTAATGATTTAGGTTGTTTTTTTAAAAGATTTTGATATTTCTGCTAAACAGATTTTGCATATTTATAATACAGATTTTAATTAATCTGTTTTTTTATTTTATTTTATTTTTTGATATAATGTTTGCGGAAAGGAGGTATTTTGATGCAAAGCATTTTATGTTATTTTAAAAGATATTGTAAGGAGATTTTACTTTATGCTTTATTGTTTGTTTCTTTAGGAATGCAAATGTTTGTTATTTTAATAAATTATGAAAATAAGGATAATGTTATTTCTAATAATATTGCTTATACAGATTTAGACGGCACTCAAACTAACGAAGCTGTTAAAGAAGAAAAAGAAATTTTGAATAAAAGCGTTTTTGTCGATATAAAAGGAGCAATTAAAAAACCTGGTGTTTATGAAATGAATAGTGATTCTATTGTAAATGATGTGGTAAAAGTAGCTGGTGGTTATACAACAAATGCTTATCAAAATGGTATTAATTTAAGCAAAAAGATTAAAGATGAAATGGTTATATATATTTATACCAAATCAGAAATGGCCAAATATTTAGAAAATAACGATAATAATTCTATAATTAAAAATGATTGCAATACCCCAGATTATAATATTTGTGAATGTGTAAATGATAAGTATAGTATTATCGAAGTTGATTCAAATAATAGAAATGATAGTGACAATTCAGAAATAAAAGTAATTAATATTAATAATGCTGGTATAGGTGAACTTAGTACTTTAGTTGGAATAGGCGAATCCAAAGCACAAGCTATTATAAAATATAGAGAAGATAACGGAAAATTTACAAAAATTGAAGATATTATGAATGTATCAGGAATAGGAGAAAAAGCTTTTGAAAAGATTAAAG
>CAOJKG010000088.1 GCA_948437815.1 uncultured Mycoplasmatota bacterium | reverse complement strand
GCATAGGAGTCTCCAAAACTTTTGATGGGAGTTCGATTCTCTCCGCCCCTGCCATTTTGAATATAAAAATCCCCTATGGAGGATTTTTTTTATGAATGAAATAGATAAAAAAAGTTTAGAAAACGCAAAAGACCTGTTTTCAAGTGGTGAAATAAATAAAATTGAAATTGGTACTATAAAAGGGTTGCAACAAATACATAAATATTTATTTGATGGTTTATATGATTTTGCAGGTATCATTAGAAAAGAAAATATATCTAAAGGCAATTTTAGATTTGCTAATACTTTATATTTAGAAGATATTTTGAAAAAAATAGAGAATATGTCAGAATCTACATTAGAACAAATAATTGATAAGTATGTTGAAATGAATATCGCTCATCCATTTTTAGAGGGTAATGGCAGAAGTACTAGAATATGGTTAGATTTAATATTAAAGAAGAATTTAAATAGAATTGTGAATTGGGAAAATATAGATAAGAAATTGTATCTACAAGCCATGGAAAGAAGTCCTATTAATACTTTAGAAATTAAAACTTTAATTGAAAATAATTTAACTGAAGATATGAGTTTGGAGAGCTTTTTTAAAGGAGTAGAAACATCTTATTATTATGAGATTAATGATTATTAATATTATAAAATGGTAATATCAATGTGATAATCTTTTGTAAAATGTAGGAGAGAATTTATGAGTAGAGAATTATATAATATATTAATTAATGGAAATTATTTTACGCATAGTATAGGTAAAGTATATGATAAAGATATTTTTATTAAATTAGAAAATATTTTTAAATTGAGTGGTCTTTATTCAAAGGAAGCTTTACGAAAAATTGGTTTTAATATTGAGGGAAGAGTTTTTGGACATATACGCATGACTAAAGATTGTAATGTTTCTTTATTTGATCCTTCAGGATTTAATTTAGAAAAAAAGATGTTATCACCTAAGTTTAGTGACTTTTTTCCTCTTTCTTTAGACGATATTGTATTTTTGGTTGATAATAGCATTGAATTTTGTGAAAATTCAAAAAGACATGATTTTGATTATCATGAAATTGTTGTAAAAAATAAAGTTCCTTTTGATTATATATTTGCAATTGTCATTCCTAATTTAGAATCTGTTAAAGAAGTTTTAGCGACTTTAATTGAACGATATGAAATTGATATAATTATATATGATTTTGATGGAAATGAGCTTAATCTGCATAAAAAAGGTAGGTAAATATATCAAAAAATATTTAGTTTTATTAATTTTATAGTAGCAAAAGATTTTTATGCTTTCTTTTTTTTATAATTTATTTTATAATAGTTTTTATTGGTGATATCATGGAAATAGAAAGAAAGTTTTTAGTATCTACTTTACCTAATTTAAACAATGTGTTATTTAGGGAATTAAAGCAAGCATATTTAAGTTTTGAACCAGAAGTACGTATAAGAAGCTTAGATAATAATTTATTTTATTTAGCCGAAAAAAGTACCGGAGATCTACTAAGAGGCGAGATAGAGCCTCAAATTGATATTGTTTCTTTTCAAATATTAACTAATTTAGCTCAAGGTAGAACTATTACTAAAACAAGATATTATGTTAATTTAAATAATAATTTAACTGCAGAACTTGATATATATCATGGTGAATTGGAAGGCTTGGTAACTGTAGAAACAGAGTTTAAGAGTGAGAAGGAAGCTAATGAATTTGTTGTCCCTAATTGGTATGGTCGAGAAATAACTTATGATAAAAGATATAAGAATAAAAATTTAGCAAGGTGCAGTGACGAGAAATTGAAATTATTGTTGTCAGAAAATAAGGGTGCTCAAAGAATAAGAAAATAAAAAAAGCTTGTTGCAAAGCTTTTTATTTTGTAGTTAATTTTATTTTAATATCTATTTCTTTATTGTTTCTGATTATTGTGGCTTTCATTTCATCGCCAGCTTTATGTTTAAATAAATAATATCTTAAATATGCTGATGATGCTATTTCTTTACCATCTATTTTTGTTATAATATCGTTTTCTTCAATTCCTGCTAAGGCTGCTGAACTTTTAGGTTCAACTTCTGTTACAATAACACCTTTTGTTACATTAGCATCTCTTATTATTTCATAGTATTCTCTAGAATAGTAAGCTTGCATTATATCTAACATGTATACACCTAAATAAGGTCTTTCAACTTCTTTTCCTGTAGTTAATTCGTCTGCTATATCAAGGGCATCTTCAATTGGTATCGCAAAACCCATACCTTCTATAGCTTCGCTAGCTAATTTAATACTTGTAATTCCAATAACTTCACCATTAGCATTAGCAAGAGGACCACCACTGTTACCATTATTTATAGCGGCATCAGTTTGGATTGTTTTTACTACCATTGGTGTTTTGGTATTTCCACTAGTTAATTCTACTTCAACAAGTCTATCTTTGCCAGATACTATACCTCTAGTAACACTCCATGAATAAGCACTATCTAGGGGAGCACCAATTGCAAATACAGTATCTCCTAAACGTAAATCTTCACTTTTACCAAGTTCAGCGATATTTTTGCCATATTCATCACTAACCGATAAAACTGCTATGTCTGAGTAAACATCTGCACCTACGACATCAGCTTTAACTATTGTGCCATCAGTAAAAGTTACATAAACATCTTCTGCTTTTGATATAACATGGTTATTTGTTAATAAATATGCTTTACCATTTTCAACTTTATACACAAAACCAGTACCAGAAGCATAAGCTTGACCTTTAATATATGTATTTATAACTACTACCGAATCATAAACTTTTTCAACGGCATCGGCTATACCTGTGTCTGTTACAGTAACATTTTTGTTTATTCTAGTCTCGGTTATTTCTTTAATGTTTGGAAAGTAATAGTAAACTCCAAACATTGCACCCATACCTAAGAAAAAAACTAATAAGATAATAATGCTGTTTCTTAGAGTGTGATTATTCTTTTTTTCTAGATTTTCAGTCATTTTTTAATCCATCCTAACTATATCTTTATAATTTTTTGGAAATCCCATTTTATCTAATACTTTGCCTATACTAATTGAATGTAATCTTCCTTTTAAATAATCTAATTCATATGATATTTCATTTAACATAATATGAAAGTCATCATTACGAAGTAATCTTTTTAATATGATAATTAAAGCGAATAAATCATTAATTCCATAAATGTAATCTCCATTCATTCTTGGTATATTTAATAAATCATGATATTTAGTAATAGGAATTTCTTTTTGAGTTCTATGTTCGTAGCATATGTCTTCGTGAGCACATAAATTGCGATAATTAGCAATGATTGGCAAGTAAATAAGCATGCTTTCTACATCAATATTAAATATTTCAGCGATACTTTCTTGATCTTCTTTTTTTAGTATGGTATATAATTCACCAACTATACCAAACGATAATACTTTAACTACTATCCAAAGAGGAATGTAGCCATAATTGCTTTGATAATGTTTTGTTGCAGTATGTTGAGAACCATTAACGTTAATTTGTCTTTTGACTTTTTTTAGTAAATCATTTACTTGTCTATTTCTTTTAGGATCTCTTGTAAAATTATTTGGATTAAGGTAATTTTTCTCTTTGAATCCATATCTTCGAGATAATTCATAAGAAATTATGCTTTTTATGTTATTCTCTAATGTTAATATATTTTTAAATAATATGTTTCTTAATTGGCGATCAAAATAAAATAAAGCATAGATTTCACGGAAATTGGCACCATCAATAAATGTTCTATCATTAGAAGACTTCATAAATAAGTAACGATAACCATTAATGAAAAAGTAGTTTTCTCGAAGTAAAATATCTTTTACAAAATATTCATCGTCAATTATGAGATTTTTATTTCTCATAATTTCAACTTGCTCGTCTAGTGATTTAAATATTTTTTCCATATCTTCCACCTATTATAACATTATACCACAAAGAACA
>CAOJKG010000087.1 GCA_948437815.1 uncultured Mycoplasmatota bacterium | reverse complement strand
TAAGTATAACTTATATTTTAAGGAGTATTGATGAAGTATTATTTTAAAACTAAAATTAATAATTATTTTTTTACAATTGTAGAAGAAGATAATTTTATAACTTATATAGCTTTAGATGATTTAGAAATAAATGGTTTAAATAAGAAAACTACTTTAATAGCTAAAACTATAGATGAATTAGAAGAATATTTTAAAGGTCTTAGAACAAGATTTGATATACCAGTTAAACTTAATGGAACAGAATTCCAAAAAATGGTATGGCAAGAAATGATGAATGTTCCTTATGGTAGTGTTCTATCTTATGGAGAACTTGCTAAAAAAGTAAATAATCCTAAGGCAGTGAGAGCTATAGGAAGTGTATGTCACAACAATAAAATATTAATTATTATTCCGTGTCACAGAGTAGTAGCTAAAAATTCAATTGGTGGTTTTGGTTGTGGCATTGAAATGAAAATTAAATTGTTAGAACTAGAAAATAGTAAATATGAAAGGAAGTAATTAAATGATTTTTTTAGAATATTCAAAATGTAGTACTTGTAAGAAAGCGAAAGAGTTTTTAACAAAGAATAATGCTAGTTTTGAAGATAGAAATATAGTGGAGGATAATCCAACATATGAAGAATTAGTTACTTGGATTGAAGCTTCAAATAGAGATATTAAAACATTTTTTAATACAAGTGGTAATTTATATAAAGAACTTAATTTAAAAGAAAAACTTTTAGAAATGAATGATGAAGAAAAAATAAAACTTTTAGCTTCTAATGGAATGCTAGTTAAAAGACCTATGCTTATAAGTAATGATTTTATATTAAGTGGTTTTAAAGAAGATATTTGGAAAAAGAATATTAATAAAGTTTAATCTTTGTCTAGCACTTATCAAGTGCTTTTTTTCATATTAATAATTAGTAGCATAAAAAAGAATTATTTTATTTATTATTTGTTTTTTCATAAATTATATCCTTTCAAACTTTTATATTTTTTATGTTACGCTAAAGATATAATTATTAGTTGTCTTGGAATAAAACAATTGAAAGATTGTTTTTTCTGTTATAAGCGCCGACAATGAATCTTTTATTTTAAATAATATAAATTAGGAGGTGTTTATTTGAAAAATTTAAAGGGCTATATAAATATTAAAACAGATTTAGATTTAATTAAGATTAATATAAATAGAATAGAAGAAAGAGAAAAAACATTAAAATTAGAAAAAGATATTTATTTGGATTTAGAAGACAAATATAGTAAATTATTATTACAGATGGAGGAAAAATTAAAAGACTGTAGAGGTATAGATAGAGAATTATTATATGAAATTATGATTAGAGGAACTAATGTAACAAGAGCAATTGATAAAGTAGCAATTCATTATGATATGGATTCTTCAACTATTTGGAAGAATTATTATCCTAAAATAAAATTAAAACTTAAAGAATTGGAGAGCTATGCTAAGGAATTACCAGTATAAAATTATTAATTAATAATTTGTTCTAATGAAAGTCTAGCAATAGTTTCATAAGATAAAGTGAAGTTAGTAATTTTAATAGGATAAATAAAAATACTTTAAAGTTATTTTACATAAGGTTACTTGCTTCTAAAATTTTTTTACAATTAAAAAATGAGGAGGATAAAAATGTATAAAAAAATTGATGTTAAAAATAATGTTTTAAAAATGGGTGAGCATTATTTAGTTAGCGATTATAAAACTAGAAATAGTACAAGAAATAAACATAGTGGAATGGATTTTGTAGGTAAAAAAGGAGATTATGATATAGTTGCTATTGAGTCTGGTAAAGTTACTTATATAGGTTATGAAGCTGGTATTGGAGGATATTGGGTAAGTATAACTACTAATGGAATAGAACATAGATATTTTCATTTAGCTAAAGGTGGTATTAAAGTTAAAAAGGGAGATATAGTTCAAAAAGGTGAAGTTATTGCTAAAATGGGAATGACAGGTAATGCGGATATTGTTTCTTTACATTTTGCTATTTATAAAAATGGTTATGTAGACCCACTTCCATATTTAACTAAAGATAATCCTTTTAATTTAGATAAGGGTGATTATTCTTTTACAGATTTTGTCAAAGAAGTACAAGAAAAATTAGGGGCAAAAGTTGATGGGATACCAGGCGCTGAAACTTTAAACAAAACTATTACAATAAGTACAACTAAAAATTGGAATCATTCCGTGGTGCTATCTATTCAAAAATATTTAAAGAGTTTAGGGTATGATTTAGGTAAATATGGTTTAGATGGAAAGTTTGGCCCAGATATGAAAAAGGTTATTATGGATTATCAAAAGAAAGAAGTTCTTTTAAAAGGCAATTTAGTAGACGGGGTTATAACTGCTAAAAAGTATACTTGGAAGTCATTACTTAAATTAGATTAGATTTTGATTTTTAATTTACAATTGTATTTTACTCTCTTTTGACGTATAATTAACTTAGGTAGGTGATTGTTTAGATATGTGGATTTTATGGCTAATAGTAATTGTTTTATTGGTATTTTTAGAAGTATCAACTATTAATCTTGTATGCGTATGGTTTATACTTAGTGGTTTAGTAAGTTTAATATTATCATTCTTTATTGAATCATTTTATATTTTATTTGCAGTATTTGTATTATTAGGTTTAATTTTAATGGTTTTAACAAGACCGATTTTAGTTAAAAAGTTAGCACGTAAAAATGTTAAAACAAATAGTGATAGAGTCTTAGGTATGGAAGGTGTTGTAACTGAAGAAATTAATAAATTAAAAATTGGTGAAGTAAAAGTTGATGGCAAACGTTGGAGTGCTATAAGTGATGAGAAAATTGAGGTTGGAACTACAATTATTGTAGAGTCAATAGATGGCGTAAAGCTAGTGGTTAGGAATGGTGAAGTTTAATGTTTGAATTTTTTATTGCAGTTTTAATACTTGTAGTAATTATTGTTATTCCATGTATTAAAATTGTGCCACAAGCAAAAGCATATGTTATAGAAAGGTTAGGAAGTTATGAGACTACTTGGCAAAATGGATTACATTTTAAAATTCCTTTTGTTGATAGAGTAGCAAAAGTAGTAAGTTTAAAAGAAACTGTTAAGGATTTTGCACCACAGCCTGTTATTACAAAAGATAATGTTACTATGCAAATTGATACAGTAGTTTATTATCAAATTACTGACCCTAAGTTATATACTTATGGAGTTGATATGCCAGTAAGTGCTATTGAAAATTTAACAGCTACTACATTACGTAATATTATTGGAGAGCTAGAGCTTGACCAAACTCTTACAAGTCGTGATATTATTAATGGTAAAATGCGAGCTATTTTAGATGAAGCGACAGACCCTTGGGGAATTAAAGTTAATCGTGTAGAAGTAAAAAATATTTTACCACCACGTGATATTCAAGAAGCGATGGAAAAACAAATGCGTGCTGAACGTGAGAGAAGAGAGAAAATACTTCAAGCTGAGGGTGAAAAGAAAAGTAGTATATTAATCGCTGAAGGTGAGAAAGAAAGCGCTATTCTTAGAGCTGAAGCTCAAAAAGAAAGCCAAATTAAAATTGCTGAAGGTGAAGCAGAAGCAATGCTTAAAATTAAAGAAGCAGAAGCAAAAGGTATTGAACTTTTAAAAGGTGCTAAAGCTGATAGTGCAGTTCTTACTTTAAAAAGCTATGAGGCTTTAGGTAAAGTTGCAGATGGACAAGCGACTAAATTAATTGTGCCAGCTAATTTACAAGATATTGCAACTTTTGGTACGACTTTAAGTGAGGTTATGAAAGATAAGAAATAAATCTTATCTTTTTTATAGAATATGGAAAAACATACTTTAAAACCTTTTTATAACAAGGATTCTAAAATACTTATTTTAGGTAGCTTTCCAAGTATTAAATCTCGGGAAGTTGGTTTTTATTATTCGCATCCGCAAAATAGATTTTGGAAAGTTTTAGCCTATACTTTTAATGAAGAAATTCCTAATTCTATTGAAGAGAAAAAAGAACTATTAAAAAGAAATAAAATAGCTTTATTTGATGTTTGTGCTACTTGTGATATTAA
>CAOJKG010000086.1 GCA_948437815.1 uncultured Mycoplasmatota bacterium | reverse complement strand
GATATGCAAGCTTTAACAGATAATGCTAAAAATCCTAAAAAGATTCAAGATAATATAAAAGAAGTTGCAATAGATTATTTGTCTGTAGGAATAGATCCTAGTAAGTCAACTATATTTGTACAATCACAAATACCAGAACTTACGGAACTTACTTTTTATTATATGAATTTAGTAACTGTCTCAAGATTAAAACGTAATCCCACGATTAAAACAGAAATAATTCAACGTGGTTTTGGAGAATCTGTTCCTGTAGGTTTTTTAACTTATCCGATTAGTCAAGCGGCTGATATAACAGCTTTTAAAGCAGATATTGTACCAGTAGGGGAAGATCAAGCTCCTTTAATTGAACAGGCACGTGAAATAGTTCATACTTTTAATGCTACTTATGGGGATGTTCTTAAAATGCCTGAAATATATTTATCTAGTAATGATGTTTGTAAACGTCTTCCAGGTACTGACGGTAAAGCTAAAATGAGTAAATCTCTTGGTAATTGTATTTATCTTGCTGATGATAGTGAGACTGTTTATAAAAAAGTTATGAGTATGTATACTGATCCTAATCATTTAAAAGTTGAAGATCCAGGGAATGTTGAAGATAATGCAGTTTTTACTTATTTAGATGCTTTTGCAACTGATGAATATTTTTCAAAATATATGAATGAATATAATAACTTGGATGAATTAAAAGAACATTACATGCGTGGTGGCTTAGGTGATGTAAAAATAAAGAAGTTCTTGTATCAAATATTAGAAGAAATATTAACTCCTATTAGGGAGAAAAGAGCTTATTATGAAGAACATTTAGATCTAGTATATAAAATGCTTCAGGATGGTAGTAAAAGAGCTAGAATGATAGCTAAAGATACTTTAAATGAAGTTAGAAATGCGATTGGTGTAAATTATTTTGATTAATTAAAAGAGGATATTTATTTATCCTCTTTTTCTAATTCTATAGCTTTATTTTTAATCATTCTAATAAATATTAAAATCGCTGTTAGAGCATAGAGTAATTCTAATGATAAAGCCCATAGTGCATATATACTATTATTTTTAAATGTATCTATAAAAATATTAGAAATCATATCTCTTATATATATAAATGGTATTTTAATTATAATTATTAAGAAAAACATATATAAGAAAAATAAAAGTACTTTTTTTAATTTTTCTTTGTTTTTACTTTGAAGAGAGTTAATTAAAATATTAACAGCATCTAAAAATTTTATTTTTTTTACTAATGATATTTTTAAGCCTTTTCTTTGGTATATTTCATTTGCAATAATTATAGGATCTAAATCATAGTTATCTCTATTTTCATAATATACTAACTCTTCTTCTCGTTCTTGTTTACTTAGCCATTTTAAATTTTTTCTTAATGCTTTTAAAAACTCTTCTTTTGTCATTTATTCACCCTCTATTAATCCTACATTAAAGTTGTATGTTTCTTTTAAGATTAAGTCCGTTGTAATTATTATACCATGTTCGGAGTTTGCTTCATTCTTTTTTTGATATTTATTTACAATTATCATATCACAAGTGTCAATTATTTCAGAACTTAAATAAATATTTTTAGAGCTAATTATACTTAATTCATTAGTTTCACTATCTATATTTATTTTATCAGGAATATATAAGACTTTAGTATTTTCAGGTAATGTTGTTATATATGTTTTTTCTTTTTTGTTAAATATAGGATTTATACTTAATAGTTCTTTATTGTCTTTTTTTTCTATACAAAATACTTTTAGAGAACTTGTTAATTTAAATGTAATATCACTAACTATTTTAGTTATATCTATTAATGAGGAAATGTATGTGTCTATATTTTTAAAATTAATATACTTAAAATAGTTGGCTAAATAATGACTGTTGCTTTCTAAATGGGCTATTTCTTCCATTATTTTATATGAATTTTCAACATTAATTAATTTTTTAATTTCTTCTATATTGAGATTTAAATTGTTTTTTATTATATCACAAGTTTCTTTATAAAAAGAATTATATAATATAGCATATGCTTTTTTCTTAGCACTTAGATTGTCAAATTCTTTATTTAGGTTTTCTAAAGAATCAAATTTATTTTTTATTATATTCTTTTTTACAGGCATTCTAATTAAAGTTCCACTGATAATTGTATATGAGTTTTTATTATCATTTATTTTATTATATTTATCTTCTAATTTTGCTTTTGTTTCAGCTAAATAATTTTTAATGGTTGGTGGAGGAGAATTTGTTTTTAAAAAAGATTTTAATTCTTCATCAATATTATGAATTTTACTTCCTTTTAGATTGAAATTCTTCTCTGATTCAATTTTCTTTTTAACAAATTCTATTTGCTTATTTAAAATGCCAATGTTATATTTATAGATATTATTAGAATATATATTTATTATATATTTATCTTCTAATTCTTCATTTTTTACTATATCAATTAAATTATTAAGATAAGCTTCTATTTCATTAATACTTTTTTGTTTAATATTTTTTAGGTTTTCTTGTAATTGATCTTTGTCATTACTGTTATTTATAATATCTAAATTTACAGGTCTTTTGGTTATAGCTTTTGTTTTGCCATAATATTTGTTTAAAGCTTCTAATAATTCATATTTAAGCTCATTTTCTTTTATTTTTAAATTATTTTTCTCTTTTCTTATTTTATATTTATTTTCTTTTAAATTAATTAGATAATTAGTTAAACCTTCAATATTAATCATTAAACTATTTCTTTCAATGTCTTCATTATTTTCTTTTTCAGCATTAGCTATGTTTGTTTCTAAGTTGATCATATCATTGTAATTTAACTCTCTATCATTATATGTGTATTTTATTTTAGGATTAGGTGTTTCATAGTTATCTAAAGAAAGACTGATCTTCCATTTATCTTTGTTTTTTTTGTACCAAAAAAAGCTTTTTAAAAACTCTTCTAATTCTTTTTTAGTTTGAAATATAAAATATCTTGTTAAAAATCCAAAGGTGTCATCTTTTATTTCTAAGCTTAAACCAATATCACTATTACTTTTATATATTGAAGGACCAAAATTTGTAGAATCAATATTGTAAGATTTTAATACTTTTAATATATCTTTTACAACTAACATATTAGTCCCTCCTTATTCTATTTTATATTATAGCATATGTTTTTCTTTAATTCAATTTTGTTCTTGCTTAATTTGTTAGAAGTCTTTATAATATTATTAAAGGATGTGTTTTAATGGGTAAAGATAAAACAGAAATTATTAAACCAAAAAAGGAAGGTAAAGATAATAAAAATATTCTTACTCCAATTATTTATTTAATCTTAGGTTTTATTTTAGCTTTTAGAAGCAATGAAGCTGTAAAATTAGTATTTTACATTTTGGGTATTGTGGTTATAGTTTTTGGAATAAAATCTTTTATGACTTATTATCAAAATAAAGATAATATGCAGTTTAAAAATATTAATTTATCAATTGGAATTATCTCAGTTTTAATTGGGACATTACTTATTATTCTAGCTGGTGCTTTAAATCTCGGAATAAGATACATATTAGGCTTCTTTATGATTTTTATAGGAGTTAGTAGATTATTTACTGATTATAGTTTAAGTAATTATAAAAATTTTAATACTATGAGTAATATTGTATTAGTAATTTTAGGAATATTTAGTATCTTTGTTTCTAATGCAGTTTTAGTAATTATTGGTTGGATTTTAATTGTTAATTCAGCATTGTTATTTTTTGAATATTTTAAAAATTAGGAGGATTTATGAGAGAAGTTATTGTGGGAGCAAAATATAAGCATTTTAAAGGAACTATTATGGAAGTTATAGCAATAGCTAAACATAGCGAAACTTTAGAAGAAATGGTTGTTTATAAACATTTGGAAGATGGAGAAATTTGGGTTAGACCAATAGATATGTTTAATTCTTTAGTAGATAAAGATAAATATCCTAATGTTACTCAAACTTATCGTTTTGAAATAATGGAGTGAAAACTCTTTTTTTTATTATATAATCATAATTGTATTGAAATATACTCAATATTATTGTATACTTTTTGTATATTA
>CAOJKG010000085.1 GCA_948437815.1 uncultured Mycoplasmatota bacterium | reverse complement strand
TAATCAAAAATGGCTGATGATAGATTTAGAAGATGAAGATAAAAAGTATGAGGATATAAAAAATTATTAAATATAAGGGCAAGCTAAATTATATTATAAAAATCAACTTTCATTATTTTTAACTTTATTAAAATATTGAGCCATTTTTTCAGGAGTATTTTCATACCCAGTTTATACCACTCATTATCCTGTTATAGGGTTAAAAATAAAAAAAATATTAATATTTTTAGATAAAATATTCCTTAAAAAGTATTTTTCTGATATAATTAATACAAAAAGATAGGTAGTGAGAGAATGCAAGCGATAGATTTATTTGAAGAATTATTATCTACTAAGACGCTTAATGAAATAGCAGAACTTTTAAACCTACATATTGGAACATTAAAAAGATGGAAGGCAAAAGAATCTGTTCCCAAAAATTATTTTAATGACTTGAATGCATTATTAGATTATAAATATGAAAATAAAGAAGAATTTCGTGATAAAGATCAATTTTATACGACTAAAAAAACAGCTAAATATTGTTATAAAAAAACATTAGCAGTATTAAAAGAGTTAGAAATAGATGTAAATGAATACAAATTTATTGAACCTAGTGCAGGTTGTTGTAACTTTTATTGTTTGCTACCGCCAGATAAAAGAATAGGGGTAGATATTGATCCTAAAGGCACTTTAAAAAATGAATTAATAAAGTCAGATTATTTAAAATATGTACCAGATAAAAAGGATAAATATATTGTTATAGGAAACCCACCTTTTGGACTAAGAGGAAATTTAGCTTTACGTTTCATGAATCATTCCTGTGACTTTGCTGATGTTATAGCTTTTATTTTGCCACCATTATTTAATTCTACTGGTAAAGGAGTTCCGATGACAAGAGTAAAAGAGTATAAATTAGCACATACGGAAAATTTGCCTAGGAATTCATATGAATACCCAGATGGTTCGTTGGTAGATGTTACAACAATATTTCAAGTTTGGACCAAGGTTAATATAGATAATATAAAAATAGAGGAAATTAAAAAGTGTGATACATATGCAAGAGTTTATAGTTTATCCGATGGAGGAACTCCTTCTAGCACTAGAAATAAAAAAATGTTAAATGCTTGCGATGTTTATCTACCATCAACATGTTTCAAAGGAATGAAAGCTTACGATAATTTTGAATCATTACCAAATAGAAGAGGTTATGGGGTTGTATTTAAAAAGAATAAAAAAGAACTGATAGATTTATTTTATAATAAAATTAACTGGGAGGAAGTTTCATTTATTTCTACAAATGGAGCATTAAATTTACGAACAGATTTAATTATGAATCAAATTATTAAAGGAGGTTTTTTTGATGAATGATTTAAATGCAATATTAGAGGATTTATTAAACAGAATGGTAATTGAGGATATGCCAGAACAATGGAAAAATGCAAGATTCTTAAAACAAAGAATGATACAAATAGATAAACGCGGTAGTGTGGGAGAACGATTTTATTTACTGACATTAACAAGTCTATATCCGCGAAGAGTTGAGTATAGAGATGGAGATCAAGGGGATTGGGATTTAAAAATTGGTAGAATGAAATTTGAAGTCAAAACAGCATCATTAGATAGAAATGGAAAGTTCCAGAATGAAGGGTTAAAAAAAGATGGAGATTATAACGGTGTATTATTTTTAGGTATTGCACCAAATGACATTTATATGTATTGTATTAAAATAGGAAACATAGATTTTGATAACAAAAAAATTGACCATAATGGTGTGCATGTAAATCTACATAATAGAGGTAGAGATGGTTTAGCTGAAAGAGCAACTGGCGCTGGATATAAATGCGATTTAAAACCAGAACAGATGAGAAAAATTTCTACATTATCAGAATTACAGGATGAATTTGAAAAAGAATTTGGCGATGTAATATAAAATAATGCAACTTAAAGAGCAGATGCTTTTTGTAAAATTCTTACAACTATATTGTAATAATTGTACCACAAAGGAGTTGAATGGCTCCTTTTTATATTAATCTAATCTTCGTATGTAATGAAAAATATTTGTTCAATTCTTTTTAATACAATTAATAAATGAATTATTATTTCTAAAATTAGATAAATAACTATTGTATTAAAAATAATTTTGCAATTATTAATTGTTATAATTTTTGAAATTATATATATATCTTTAAGAAATAATAAATTAATGTGCGAAATACTTGTTTTTAAGAAACAGAGTATTAGCAAAAGAATAGATAATACAGATAAAAAATAAACATTATTAAAGGTTAAATTTATGATGATTTTTTGATCTTGGTTTTTGGTTTTGTAACTTTTTGAGGTTAATATACTTATAAGAGTTAAAAAAACAGAAACTAATATAGCCAAAATTAACAAAGTATTATCATAAAAATTTTGATTTAAAAGATGATTTAAAGAAATTAAGAAAGATAAGAATAATGGTATAATATATATATTAATGAAAGCTAGAATATCACTTTTTCTTCTATCACTTTTTCGTTTTTTTAAAATAGATAAAATTTGTTTTTTTATAACTTGAGAAACATTTATATAATCTTGATTTTGAACGAAATAGTAAAAAAATAAATATATTGAGGTAATTATAATTAAAAATTTAGACAAGAACATCAACTCCTTCTACCATTTCATTTAAATAACCTTTTGCAATTTCTCTCATGTAATTATCTATTTTAGATGTAATAGTCTTTCCTTCATTATCAAGAACATCATCAGGAAGCGTTTCAACAAGGTTTATAGAGTCAAGATTATTAACACTAATTGTTTTAGTTCTGCCATTATTTTCTACTGTAAAAGATACATCATCATAGTCGCCAATTATTTCATATACTTGGTTTTTAGATGTCACCAAATTAGTTACAATATCAACAAATTTTTCTTTTTCTTTAATCGTCCCTAATAAATAAGTTTTAGTCTCCTTACCACAATTTATGCCCCAAATATTTGTAAAAGCAGCTTGAGGCTCATTTTTAATTAATGTTATTTGTTTGAATTTGCATTTTTCCATTAATTGTTTAATAACCTCTCTGTTTGAAACAGTTAAAAAAAGTGGAGTAACATTAAAATTAAGTGATAAAAATTCTTTGAGCTTAAAATTAACAACACTCTTAACGCCATAATGTCCTATTACTTGAAATAAGACAACGCCTTTAACAATATCATAATTAGCCTTTTTTTCTGAAAAAGCAAACATTACTCTGAAACTATTAACATCAGCATAATTAGATTTCTTATTAAATTCTACTTCATTAGTATCAATGTTTGTTATTTCAGAATTGGTACCATAACTTCCATAACAAACATCAAAACAAACATACACTTTACCATCAATTTTTTCAACTTTAAATGAATTTTTTTTTGTTTTAAAATATTTCTGATTACTATCAGTTTTTTCAGGTGAAATTTTTAAATTGTAAAAAGTTTCTAATAATTCTATAACATTATTACATGTATAAGGGCAATTTCTTTTTAAACATGAAAAATTAGAATCAAATGGAATACATTTAGCATTTTTTTTGTTTTTTTCTTTAAAACTAAAGCTAGAAACATTCACTCCTATCATCGTAAACCTCCAAAATATGAAAATATTATACATTATTATAGAAAGTAATAATACATTGTAAAATTCTAATAAAATAATTCACATTTTTAAAAGTAAAGAAGTTGCTAATATAAATATAAATTTGGTATAATAAAACTAAAGTTAGGAGGGACTAAAATGTATTTATCAAAATCTAAATATTGTAGTGCTTATCAATGTTTAAAAATGTTTTGGTTAAGTGAATTTAAACCGGAAGAAAAAGAAGATAAAAATAATGCAAGTGTTTTAGAAAATGGTACTGAAGTAGGAATTATTGCTAAAGATCTTTTAGGTAAGTCAACTGATATAGAATATAATGAAGATTTACAAGTAATGATCAAAGACACAGAAGAATCTTTAAAACAAGATAATGTAATAATTACAGAAGCATCATTTTCTTACAATAATAATTTTTGTAGTGTTGATATTTTAAAAAAGGATAAAGATA
>CAOJKG010000084.1 GCA_948437815.1 uncultured Mycoplasmatota bacterium | reverse complement strand
TGAAAATTATTAAAGGAAAAAAAGGAGAAAATGGTAGTGGTCAAAATAGAAATGGAGCTTCGGCAGAAGATATTATTATTAAAGTTCCGGAAGGTACAACTGTAGTAGATGAAAGTACTAATTTAGTTATAGCCGATTTAGTTGGTGATATAACAGAGGTAGTTGTCGCTGAAGGTGGTCGTGGAGGACGTGGGAATGTTGCTTTTAAAACCCAAACCGATACGACGCCTAAATTTAGTGAACTTGGCGAGCCTGGTGAAGAAAAAATATTAAAAGTAGAACTTAAAATGATCGCTGATGTTGGCTTAATAGGTTTTCCAAGTGTTGGTAAATCAACTATTTTATCTAAAATAAGTGCAGCGACTCCTAAAATTGCTAGTTATCATTTTACGACTTTATCTCCTAATTTAGGTGTTGTTAAACTAAAGGATGAAAGAAGTTTTGTTATGGCAGACCTTCCAGGATTAATTGAAGGAGCTTCAACAGGAGTAGGCTTGGGACATAAATTTTTAAGACATGCAATGCGTACTAAAATTTTGGCTCACGTGATAGATATGGGAAGTGAAGAAGGTAGAAATCCTACCCACGATTATGCTGCTATTCGTAAAGAAATTGAAGAATATAATGATAAATTAGCAAAAAAAACAGAAGTAATACTTGCTAATAAAATGGATTTGCCTAATGCTTTAGAAAATTTGGAAGCTTTTAAAAATAAATATCCAGATAAGGATATAATTGAAATAAGTTCAGTTACTAATATAGGCTTTGATGATTTAATGTATAGTCTTGCTGATAAACTTGATAAAATATCTAATGATCCTTTATATGATGATGCTGAAATGCTTAGTCATGTAATGTATAAATTTCAAAATGAGAGACCTTACACTATTACTAAAGATGGTGATGTATGGATTTTAGAGGGTAAAGAATTAGAAAAGTTATTTAAAATGACAAGATTTAATGAACCAGAAGCTGTTCTTCGCTTTGCAAGGAAATTAAAAGGGATGGGCGTTGAAGAAGAACTTGAAAGACTAGGTGCAAAAAGGGGAGATGAAGTACAAATCTGTGATTATATATTTGAATTTAAAGAATAACTTAATTATTTTCAAAGATAAGAATAGTACCTATTCTTATTTTTTTGCTAGAATTTGCTGGTAATTCTAAAATGCTTGTTTTGTTAATATCATTATTAATTTTAATAACACGATTTTTATCCAAATTTTCATATTTATATATGACTTCATTATTTGTGTCTAATCCAATAATATCAATATTTTCTTTCATAAAATATGTATGAATAGAATTGCATTTAGGAAATAACATACCAAAGTTAATGTTTTTGTGACCTATTAAACCTGTTAATCTTTTATAAAAAGTGTTAGCTATAATAATTTCATAAGTTTTATTGTTGGTATTTAAATGCATAGTATCACCTTTAATACCATTTTATCATAAATTTAGATTTTTATGATATATTTTATTAATTTTTTATTGTCATATTTAGATATTTGTGCTAACATTATGGTAGGGAGTGTAAGAAATGAATAAAGAAGTAAATATTAAGAATAAAAAGATTGATTTTAGTACAATAAAAAAGTTTATAGCAGATAATAAAAAAACTATTATTGTTTCAGGTGTAGCTTTATTGTTAGTAGTGATAGTAATAGTAGGAGCTGTAACTTTATTTGGCAAAAGTCATGCTTTATCTAACAAGAAACAACAATATGAAAATACTTTGAAAGATATGGGTAAAGATTTTTATGAAAATTATTATTATGAACGTACTGGAAAAAGTGATGAAGAAAGAAAAAATTTTTTAAGCAAATATAGTAGTACGGGAATTAAAATTGATTTAGAAAATTTAGGACGTTATAACGGACAATCTAATAAAGAAAAAGTGGCAGAACTTGTTGATCCTGATAATAAAAATGTTTGTGATGTTAAAAATACTAAAGTTATTATTATGCCAAAAGAAGGGTATGGTAAAACTGATTATGAAATTAAAGTAGAATTAGATTGTGGATTTGAAACAGAGGAAGAAAAGTAAGTAAGCGATTATTTCTTTTGTTATATCTAAATAGTTTGTATATTTTTAAATTTTGAATTATCAAATAAGTAGAAATGGTATAAAGGATATTGATTAATAATTGTATTTATATGAAAAATATGTTAATATTAAACTAGTAGAGTGTTAGGTTGAAATCTAATATTTACTTTTTAGGTAAGACATTGACTGTAATAGTTAATGTCATTTTTTATTTCTATCAAAGTTATTAGTGATTGTTTTTTTGATAAAAATGATGAGATTTGTAGAATAATTGAGGGTTATATGTTATAATTGAGATAATAGTGGAGTAGTAGAATTTGGAAGTGAAACTATGAAGAAAATAAGTTATATTTTATTTGCATTTCTATCATTTATTATCTTTGGGTGTAGGGGATATGCTATGCCTGTTTTAGAATCTTTAGATATTGAAAATGCAATTATAGAAGATGGATTTGATTCAGAAAAATATGAATATAATGTTTTTATAGAAAGTGATTCTATAAACTTAAATATAGATTATAGTGTTAAGTTAGAAAATTATTATATTATAGGTATTGGTAATCAAACTTTGCAAGTTAATACTAAACATTATATTTCTTTAATAGATAGTGAAGGTAATTTAGCTATTTATACTTTGAATGTTTTAAGAAAATTACCTTTTTTAAAAAGTATTAGTTTTCAAGAACTAGAGTTTGAATTTTATAAAAATGTATTTTCTTATGATTTAGAAGTGGATGGAGAAATAAAAAGTTTGACACCTTTAGTAGAATTAGAAAATAATACTGAGTATGAAATAATTGGTTCAACTAATTTACATTTGGGATTAAATAGATTAATAGTTAGAGTTAAAGACGTTAATAGTAATTTGTATCAAGATTATGTATTTAATGTTAATAGAATTGTGAAAAAAGATTTTTCTAGTGTTGGTTCACATGAATATATAATTCCTGAAGATGGTAATTATCAAATAGAATTATGGGGAGCTGGTCCTGAAAATGCAGGTGGGGCTTATACAAAAGGAATAATTAATTTAAAAGCAGGAGAAAAATTATACTTTTATATAGGAGAGCAAGGAGATTGGTGTAGTGTAACACCATGTGGTGAAGGTGGCTATAATGGTGGTGGTAATTCTGGCTATTATAGAGGAGCAGGAAATACAAGTGGTAGTGGTGCTACTGATGTTAGACTTGTAAGTGGCGAATGGAATGATTTAGAATCTTTAAAATCAAGAATAATGGTTGCTGGTGGCGGTGGTTCTAGCGGAACATCTTCTGGTAATGCAGGCGGACTGGTAGGTTATCAAAATTATAATAGCGGTTATGTAGGCTATGGTGGTTATGGTGGTACACAAACCTCAGGCGGGTCTAGAGCTTCAACTTGGAGCGGAGCAGGAACTCCTACTCCTGGGGGATTTGGCTATGGTGGAAATGGAAGTCGTTCAGGCAGTAATGGATTCGGCGGCGGAGGCGGCGGTGGTTACTATGGCGGCGGAGGCGGCTCTGGTGCTACAAGCGGCGCTTGGGGCGGAGGCGGCGGTTCGTCATTTATTTCAGGTCATGCTGGTGCTATTGCAATTAATGAAGATGGTACACCAAAAGTTAATAATTATACTAAAATAGAAGATAGCTATCATTATAGTGGTAAATATTTTACTGATACTTTAATGATTGATGGTCGTGGTTATAAATGGACAACTAGTGTTGGTAGTTCGCTAGCTATGCCTAATCCGAATGGAGATAATTATCCTCAGGGTCATGGTAATGAAAGTGATGGCTATGCAAAAATTAAATATGTTGCCAGTCATGAAGCAACAGGACTTTCTAATTTAGAAATTAGTACGGGAACATTAACGCCAAACTTTGAAAGTGGAGTTTATGAATATAATTTACAATTATCAACTAAAGAAGAAGAGATTACTATAATGGCAGAAGCTATTGAAGAATGGTCTAATGTTTTAGGTACAGGAACTTTTTTAGTACCAAGCGGTGATAGTAGTTATACTATTTC
>CAOJKG010000083.1 GCA_948437815.1 uncultured Mycoplasmatota bacterium | reverse complement strand
TATAAAAAAGAAAAGGAAAATGAGAATGAAAAAAATAATAGAAGTAAAAAACTTAACGAAAGAGTATAAAAAGTTAAAAGCGATAGATAATTTATCATTTGATGTTTATGAAGGAGAGATATTAGGTTTACTAGGACCAAATGGTAGTGGAAAATCAACAACAATCAATTGTATTTTATCATTATTAAATTTTAGCAAAGGAAGTATTAAAATCTTTAATAAAGAAATGAAACCAGATGCATATGAAATAAAAAAAGAAATAGGTGTAATATTTCAAGATGTGGCAGTTTTTGACGAATTAACAGTTTATGATAACATAGATTATTTTTGTGGTTTATATATTAGTGATAAAAATAAGCGCAAAGAGTATATAGAATATGCAATAAATTTAGTAGGATTAAAAGAATTTATAAAGTTTTACCCTAAAGAGTTATCAGGAGGATTACTTAGAAGATTAAATATCGCCTGTGGAATTGCTCATAAACCTAAGATAATATTTTTAGATGAACCAACTGTCGCAGTTGACCCTCAAAGTCGTAATAATATTTTAGATGGTATTAAAAAATTAAGAGAAAGTGGTGCTACAATAATATATACAACTCACTATATGGAAGAAGTAGAGATGTTATGTGATAGAGTAATAATATTAGATAAAGGTAAAGTTATTGCAAGTGGAACAACTGATGAATTAAAAGCTTTAGCAAATATTGAAGAAAAGATAAGTGTTGAAATAGTTGAATTTGATTCTAAACATTTAAAAAATATTAAGAAGTTACCTAATGTATCTGAAGTAACCTATAATAATCATTTACTACAAGTTATCTATACAAAAGGAGATAACAATTTAACTAAATTTATGGATTATTTAAAAAAAGAAGAAATAGCTTATCAAAAAATATTTTCTGAACGTCCAACCTTAAATGATGTATTTTTAGAACTAACAGGTAAGGAGCTTAGAGACTAATGTTTAAGCATAATTTAAAATACAATTTAAAGACTCTATATAAGAATAAAACTTTAATCTTTTGGACATATCTTTTTCCAATTATATTAGGAACATTTTTCTATTTAGCTTTTCATGATATTGAAAAGAATGAAACATTCAAAGCTATACCAATTGCTATTATAGAAAATGAGGAATGGCAAAAAAATAATATCTGGCAAAGTACAATAAAAAGCTTAAGCGAAGAAAAAGATAATAAAGTATTTAATACAACTTACAAAAATATTACAGAAGCCAAAAAAGATTTAGAAAAAGGGGATATCATAGGTTATGTCTTATTAGAAGAAAATACTCCCAAAATTACTATCAAAACAAATGGTACAAGTGCGACTATTTTAAAAAGTATAATTGAAGAAATAAATAGTAAAATTAATATAATAGAAGATTACATAGAATTAAAAGTAAAAGAAAAGATATCAATTGAAGGTTATGAAAATATCGATAAGATTAATTATGAAGAAATAGCACGAGAAGCTCTAGGAATGTTAGAGATAGAAAATAACATTAAAGATATAACCAGTGATAATATGAGCTATACAATGATAGAGTATTATACATTAATTGCTATGGCGGCATTATATGGGGGGATCCTTGGAATGGTCTCTTTAAATAAATGTTTAGCTAATATGGGTAGTATAGGAAAAAGAGTATCCATTAGTCCTACCAAAAAAGGAACAATAATATTAAGTAGTGCTGTGTCTTCTTATATCGCTCAAATTATAGGAATTGCTTTATTATTTTTATATACAATATTTGTTCTAAAAGTAGATTATGGAACTAATTTAGCATTAGTTATTCTACTTGCTTTAATAGGTTCATTAACAGGCTTATCAATGGGTATAGCATTATCTAGTATTTTAAAAACTAATGAAAATACTAAGTTAGGAATAATTATAGCTATCACTATGGCAGGATGTTTTTTATCAGGAATGATGGGAATAACAATGAAATATGTAATAGACAAAAATGTTCCAATTATAAATATGCTTAATCCTGCAGCTTTAATAACAGATGGTTTCTATTCATTATATAGATATGACACCTTAAATAGATATTGGATTAATATAATAAGTTTATTAATTATAACAAGCATATTAATATTAATTTCTATAAAAGCTTTAAGGAGGAATAAATATGATAGTATTTAAAACATTTTTGCGTATTGTAAAAAAATGTATATTTCCTATAATTTTATATACAGTAATATTAGTATTATTTAGTAGTATTAATATAAGTACAGAAGATAATAATATGAATTTTACAGCTTCTAAACCTGACATATATATAATTAATAATGATAAATATGAAGGGATAACCAAAAGTTTAATAGATTATATGAGTGCTAATAGTAATATAATAGAATTAAAAGATACCAAAGAAGCTATAGATGACGCTATATTTTATCGTGATGTTAATTTTATTATGGAAATACCAGTTAATTTTAATGAAGAATACTTAAAAGGCCAAGAATTAGAGATTAAGATAGAAACTACTGGTGATTATCCATCAGTGCAAGCTAAAAACTTACTTAATAGATATTTAAGTACAGCTCGTATTTATCAACACTTAAATTTAAATGAAGAAGATTTAATAAAAAAAGTTAATGCTACTTTAGAAAATAAAGTTAATATAGAAATAACCTCAGGCTTAGATACTAGTGCTTTAACTAAAACAGCAACATATTATAACTTTTTAAACTATGCTTTTTTAGCAGGTTCAATCTATGTTATATGTTTAGTTTTATCAAGTTTCAAAAATGAAAATATAAAAAAAAGAACTTTAATAAGTAGTATGAAAATAAATAGATTTAATCGTAATTTATTATTATCTAATAGTTTATTTGCTTTTATTCTTTGGCTAATCTATGTTATATTAAGTTTTATTTTAGTAGGCGAGAGTATGTTTAGTATGCATGGCCTAATATATATAATTAATTCATTTGTTTTTGCGATTTGCACTTTATGTATAGCATTTTTACTTGGCAATACTATTAAGAATAAAGATGCTATAAATGGTATAATAAATGTTATTGCTTTAGGTTCAAGTTTCTTATGTGGAGCATTTGTACCTATGGAATATTTACCAAAAAGTGTTTTAAATATGGCTCATATCTTACCTTCATATTATTATATAAAAAACAACAATTTAATTAGTACATTAGAAACCATAAATTTAATAAATTTAAAACAAATTATATTAAATATGTTAATATTATTAATATTTGCAAGTATTTTTATAGTTATTACAAACATTATTACAAGAAAAACAAGAAACTAATCTTGTCTTTTTTTAAACATCTACGTTTATAACTCCTTCAATTTCAGGTACTTGGTCTTTTAAATAAGCTTCAATACCAAAGCTTATAGTTTCATCTTGAAAACCACAATTCGCACAAGCACCAGTAAGTTTAATATAAACAAATTTATCTTCATACTTAATAAATTCTATATCACCACCATCACCATTTAAAAAAGGGCGTAGGTCATCTAATAATTCTTTTATTTTTAATTCAGGATTTATCTTATTCATTTTAATTCACCAAACATATTATAGATTAAAAAAAAATACTTGTAAAGTAAATAGTGTGATATAATCTTTATAGGTGGTATTAAATGTTAAAAAAAGATGAAATAATTAAATGTATAGTCACAGGATTTAAAGATTATGGAATATTTGTAAAAGTTAATAATGAATATAATGGTTTAATTCATATATCAGAAATATCAGGTTCATTTGTTAGAAATGTAAGTGATTATGTTGAAGTAGGCGAAGAGATATATGCTAAAGTTATTGAAATAGATGAAGAAAATAAACATATAAAATTAACGATTAAAGATATGAATTATAAAGTAGATGGTAATAATATTAAGGAAATAGATAAAAATGGTTTTATGCCTTTAAAACAGAACTTAAATATTTGGATTAATGAAAAAATAAAAGAAATTCAAAAGTTTTAGTTAAAAATAACTAAATTTTAATAAAAAAGTCTTGCAAATATAAAAAAAACATATTATACTTAAATAGTCTTATTAATTAAGACAAGTGCCTGCCCAAGTGGCGGAATAGGTAGACGCACAGGACTTA
>CAOJKG010000082.1 GCA_948437815.1 uncultured Mycoplasmatota bacterium | reverse complement strand
GACTATGTTTATTAAAGTAAACATAGTTTTTATTTGCGTTTCTTTAGAAATAAAGGTATAATTATAATGAAAAGGAATAGGTGAATATTCTAAATGAATAAATTATATAGTGTTATCTTAACATTAATAGCGGGGGTATTTTTCTTATTAGGAGGTTTAATATCTAAAAAGTTTAAAAACAAAGAAATTTTAAATCATTTTAGTATAGCTTTAGCATTTATAATAATGCTTAATTTAATCTTTACAGACTTAATCCCTGAAACTCTAGAGTTATTGGAAGCTTACAAAACAAGTAGTAGAATATTTATGATAATATCATTTATTATTTTAGGAATATTAATTTTAAAGGTTTTAGACTTTTTTATTCCCGACCATCATCACGACCATCATGAAGAAGAAAAAAACATTAAAGAACATATTTCTCATGAAAAACATATTGGAACATTAACTGTTATTAGTTTAATATTACATAATGTCTTAGAAGGATTTGCAATATTTGGATTGTCTCTAAATGATTTTAAATTAGGAATAATGATATGTATATCAGTAGCACTCCATAATATACCTCTTGGAACTCATATATTTAGTTCATTAAGTTTAAATAAAAACAAAGGATTAATAAGTATACTTACATTATCAAGTTTAATAGGTGGCATAATATTCTTAATAGTAGGAGAAATAAGTAATTTATTATTAGCAATCATTACATGTATAACATTAGGAATGTTAATATATATTGAAATTTTTGAATTATTACCTGAAATGCTTCATAGTATCAAAAAGAAAGAAACAATCATCGGATTAATAGTAGGTTTAATAATTTTAGGCATATCATTATTAATATAAAAAAAGAGAACAAATGTGAAATATTGATTAACAAGGGAGGTTTAAAGATGTTAGAATTAAAGGTAGATAATCAAGTAATAAACTATGTAAAAATTAATAATGAAGACTATATTTCGATTACTGATATGTTAAAATCCAAAGATGGTGAGTTTTTTGTATCTGATTGGCTTAGAAATAGAAATACAATAGAATTTCTAGGTATATGGGAAGAACTTCACAATCCAAATTTTAATTATGGCGAATTCGCCACAATTAAAAGTCAAGCTGGTCTAAATAGTTATAAGATAAGTGTCAAAGAATGGTCTTCTAAAACTAATGCAATTGGAATTGTTTCAAAAGCTGGTAGGTATGGTGGAACCTATGCACACAAAGATATTGCCTTTGAATTTGGAATGTGGATTAGTCCAAAATTTAAACTTTTACTTATTAAAGAATTTGAAAGATTAAAATTTGAAGAGCAAAAGCAATTAGGGTGGAATGCTAAACGAGAATTATCTAAGATTAATTATAAAATTCACACGAACGCAATTAAACGCAATTTAATTCCTAAAGAGCTTACAAGAGAACAAATAAATTATATCTATGCAGAAGAAGCAGATGTTCTTAATATGGCATTATTTGGAATAACAGCAAAGAAATGGCGTGAAGACAATCCTGATAAAAATGGTAATATAAGAGATTATGCTTCTATTGATGAACTTATATGCTTGGCAAATTTAGAAAATTTAAATTCAGTGTTTATTAACGATGGGCTAAGTCAGTCAGAAAGACTTGAGAAATTAAATAAAATAGCTATTTCACAAATAAAAATATTACTAGAAAGTAATAATAAAAAATTCATAAAAAAGAAATGTTGAATTAGTAAAATAAATTAAAGGAGAGAATAAATGGAAAATTATTTAATTATACATGGTAGTTTTGGCTCTAGTGAAGGAAATTGGTTTCCGTGGTTAAAAGAGCAATTAGAAAAAGATAATAAAAAAGTTTTAGTACCTCAAATGCCAGTAGGAATAGATAAACAAAATTTTGATTCATGGTCAGAAGTATTAAATAAGATAGATATTAATGAATTTACAACAATTATCGCTCATAGTATAGCTCCTATCTTTATTTGTAAATATTTAATAACTAATAAAATAAAAGTAAAGAAACTAATCTTTGTTTGTGGATTTAATAATTATTTTGGTATTAATAAAGACTTTGATACAGTAAATGGACCTATGTATATCGATAATTATACGGATATAAAGAAGTATTGTGATAATATAATATGTTATTATTCAGACAATGACCCTTATGTTAAATATGAAGTAGAAAAGGAATTTGCTAGTAGTATTTCTAATAAAGAATATGTCATAAAAGGTGGAGGCCACATTAATTCTGAAAGTGGATACACTTCATTTGAAGCAATTTTAAAATCACTATAATAATAAAAAAGGAAGTGAAAAAATGAAAAGAGTTTTAGTCACTGGTGCCGCAGGTGTTATAGGTATCAAAACTATTAAATACCTTTTAAGTGAAGGAAAATATGAAATAACAGCGCTTGATTTAAGAAACAAAAGTAACTATAAAAAACTTAAAAAATATCGTCGTCGAATAAATATTATATATGGAGATATTAATGATAAAATTTTAATTGAAGCTTTAGTTAAAGACCAAGATTATATTATTCATTTAGCAAGCGTCTTACCTCCAATCGCCGACATAAAAAAAGGCTTAAGTGATAACATTGAATATTTAGGCACAGAGAATATAATTAAAGCGATTAATTTTTACAATCCTGAATGTTTTTTAGTATATGCTTCTTCTAGCACTATATATGGAAAAAAAGAAGTAGCAAGTATTAAAACCAAAGCTAATTTAACGGAAAATGATTATTATAGTAATACAAAATTAAAAACAGAAGAATTAATTGAAAAAAGAATAAGAAATTATATTATTATTCGTTTACCATTAATTTTATGTAATCCAGCATCTGGAGCTTTTATGTACAATGTTAAGAAAAATTTAATAGTGGAAGCTTTAACCGACAATGATGCAGCTTATCTTTTTGCTAATTCTTTAAATAATACGGAAGAGTTAAACAAAAAGGTATGGAATGCTGGAGGTGGCAAACAATTAACTGCCAGTTATCGTGAAATTCTTGCCAATGTATTAGAGATATATGGTTTTAGTTTCAAATATTTATTAACGAGAATATTTATAGATAAAAACTTTTATGTAGGTGTATATGAAGATAGTGATAAATTAAATGAAATTATCGATTATCGAAGTGATTCTTTATCATCATATTATATGCGTTTAAAAAGAACATCTAAAAATCGAGTTTTAGCTAGGATTTTTGCTAAACCATTTATATTCTTTTTAAGGAGTAAAGAAAAATGATTGGACTAGCGCTTGAAGGTGGGGGAGTTAGAGGTTCTTATCAAGCGGGAGTTTATGCAGCGATGCATGAATGTGGCATTAAAATAAATGGTGTATGTGGAACAAGTATAGGTTCGTTAAATGCTTCACTTATCGCAACTGGAAAAGGAGAAACTCTAGCTAGTGTATGGCGAAGTCTTAATATGGGTGAAGTTTTTGGTTTTTCAAAAAAGTTTATAGATGCATCAATAAATAAAAAAATAAGGCTAAGTAATGCTGAAGTATTTGCTAAAGAAGCATTTCGCATAATGTTACAAAAAGGAATAGAATTAGAAGGATTAAAACAAGTTATAGATAAATATTTAGATGTTGATGCATTATTTAATAGTGATATTGATTTTGGGCTTGTAACAGTTAGACTTAAAGATTTTAAACCAATATACTTATGGAAAAGTGATATGGACAAAGAAAAAATTAAAGATTATGTTATCGCTAGTTCCAGCTTGCCATTATTTAAAATGGAGCCATTAATTGATAATCATTATTATTTAGATGGTGGTTTTAGAGACTTAGGCCCAGTTAATATGATGTTAGAAAAAGGTTATGATACAGTTTATTTAGTTAAAATTCATGGTATAGGCATAACTAGAAAATATGATAAAAGTAAAAATGTTATAGTTATAGAATCTAAAAGAGGCTTAGGTGGAGTGCTTGATTTAGACAAAACCCGAATTGAAGAAAACATTAAAATGGGTTATTATGATGCTATAAGAGTAATAAAACATTTAGATGGCGAAAAATATGTCTTTAAAGTTAAAAGTGAAAAGTATTATGAATTTTTAAATCGTAAAGTACCTAAGAAATTACAAAGAAGAATTAAGAGCTTTTTTAAAGCAAGGAATATTAAAGAAGCAACCATAAGAGCTTTCGAATATGTAATGGAACA
>CAOJKG010000081.1 GCA_948437815.1 uncultured Mycoplasmatota bacterium | reverse complement strand
TGTTTTTGTAGGAACTTTTCACTCTTTTGGATTAAAAATAATTCGTGAGAATCTAGAACATTTAGGAATGAATAAGAATTTTACTATTTTAGATAGTGATGATGTTCTTAGTTTAATTAAAAAAATTATGAAAGAACATAATATAGATCCTAAAGAAGTAAGTCCTTATTATGTTAGAAGTAAAATAAGTTTTATTAAAAATGAACTACTAGTAGAAAGTGAACTTGATAAGTATTTTAATACTTATGTAGACGGGAAAGTTGTAGAAGTTTATAAAGAATATGATAATGTTTTAAGACGCAACAATAGTGTTGATTTTGATGATTTGCTCGCTCTTCCTGTTAAGTTATTTAGAAATAATAAAGACGTTTTGGATAAATATCAAGAACACTATAAATATATTTTAATTGATGAGTATCAAGATACTAATGAAGTACAATATAAAATGAGTAAATTAATTGGTAGTAAGTATCAAAATATATTTGTTGTAGGAGATGCAAATCAGTCAATTTATTCATTTAGAGGGGCTAATTTCAGAAATATTTTGAATTTTGAGAAAGATTATAAAGAAGCTAATGTTATAGCTTTAGAACAAAATTATCGTAGTACGAAAAATATTCTTGATGCGGCTAATTCTGTTATTAAAAATAATAAAGAACGTAAAGATATGGAACTTTTTAGTGAACTTGGAGAAGGTGTTAAAGTTAAGTATTTACGCAGTTATGATGAAAAACATGAAATTACGCTAATCGCTGATGAAATAAAAAGACTTATGCAATCTGGTTATAAATATAGTGATGTTGCAATATTTTATAGGACAAATGCCCAATCAAGAAATGTTGAAGAGGTTATGCTTAAAAATAATTTTCCTTATAAAGTATTTGGTAGTTTTTATTTCTATAATCGTAAAGAAATTAAAGATTTATTATGCTACTTAAGACTTATTAACAATACTAATGATGATATAAGTTTAAGAAGAATTATAAATGTTCCTAAAAGAAAAATTGGTAATAAAAGTGTTGAAGATTTGGAGAAATATGCAGAACGACTAAATACTTCCATGTTTGATGCAATAGATAGTGGTAAAGAATTAGATTTTAAAAATTTAATTAGAGAATTACAAAATGATGCGCTTAATATGTCTTTAACAGAACTTGTTGATGATGTGTTAGATAAATCAGGAATGAAGCATGAGCTTGAAGTAGAGAAAACTTTAGATAGTGAACTTCGTCTTGAAAACTTAATGGAATTTAAGAGTATTACAGCTTCTTTTGAAGCACGTACTGGGTCAGTTAATTTAGGTGATTTCCTAGATGAAATAAGCTTAGTCGCTGATATTTCTGAACATGAAGAAAATGATGATGTTATTACCCTTATGACTTTACATAGTGCTAAAGGTCTAGAATTTCCAATAGTGTTTATAACAGGAATGGAAGAAGGAATATTCCCACATTCTAATGCTTTTATGGAAGGGGAAGAAGGTATTGAGGAAGAAAGACGTTTATGTTATGTGGGATTCACGAGAGCTCGTGAAAAACTTTATTTAACTAATGCTAAAAAAAGAATGCTTTATGGAAAAACAACCCAAAATCCACCTTCACGTTTTATTAGTGAAGTTGAAGAAGGTCTACTTGAAGTTAGTAATATGAGTATAAAAGAAGAAAAAGTTTTTAATAAAAGTGAAGTTTATAGTGAGGGAGTAGATGTAGACTTTAATAAAGGAGATGTAGTTTTACATACAATGTATGGTAAAGGTGTAATAGTTGATATGGATGATAGATTTTTAAGTGTTGCTTTTGCTCGTAATTTTGGAGTTAAAAAGATAGCTAAGAATTTTAAAGGTATCAAGAGAATGTAAAATTGACATTTACTTTAAAATGGCTTTTTAACAGGAATTAATTAATGATTAATTAGTTTCTGTTTTTTTTTAAAATTCTTATTTTACATTTTTATTGCTAATTTACGTAAATATTTTTTGCTTATTAAAATTTATATTAATAAATAAATTTGTAAAGCTCGTTGTGTATTATATAAATGAATGATATAATTGTTTTAAGAAAGAATGGAGGTTTTTTGAAGTGCAAAAAACATTAGTAGTTATGGCAGCTGGTATGGGAAGTCGTTTTGGTGGTTTAAAACAAATAGAACCTGTAGGGCCAAATGGAGAATTTATAATTGATTATTCTGCATACGATGCGAAAAGAGCAGGGTATGATAAAATAGTTTTTGTAATAAAAAAAGAAATAGAAGATGTGTTTAAAGAAACTATTGGAAAAAGACTTGAAGGAAAAATAAAAGTGGAATATGCTTTTCAAGAAATAATGGATGTTCCAGAAAGTATGAAAAGTATTGCTGAAAAACGTGAAAAGCCTTGGGGAACAGTTCAGGCAGTTTTAGCTGCTAAAAATTTAGTAAATGGTAGTTTTGTAGTTATTAATGCAGATGACTTTTATGGGTATGATTCATATGTGAAATCAGCAGAATTTTTAGATAATAATAATGTTGATAATGAATATGCGGCGATTAATTTTCCTTATGATGTTACAGCATCTAAATTTGGTAGCGTTAAAAGAGCAGTTTGTTATCCTAAAGAAGGAGAAATAAAAAAATTAATCGAAAGTAAAGTTACAACTATGGATGGATATGCACTTTGTGAGCCTTTATCAGGTGAAGAAGCTTTTCAAATTGAACTTGATCATCCAGTTGCAGTAAATATGTTTGCTTTTAAAAATAATTTCTTTCAATATTTAGAAGAGTATTTTAATAATTATTTTAATAATAGTGAAGAATTTATTTTAAAAAATGAGATTTTATTGCCCGAACTAATAAAAGAAAAATTAGATAGTGAACAAATTGTTTTACATAATATTGTTTCTAATAGTACTTGGCTTGGTATGACTTATAGAGAAGATTTAGATATTTTAAAACATAATATTGAAGAATTAATAAAGAAAGGTGAATATCCAGAAAAACTTTGGGACTAATATGGAAGAAATTAAGAAAAGGATAAATGAGTTAAGTAGTATTTTAAAACAAGCTAATTATGAGTATTATAATTTGGATAATCCTAGTATTACTGACCAAGAATATGATAAGTATTTAAGAGAGTTAATAAATTTAGAAGAAAAATATCCAGAATTTGCAGACCCTAATAGTCCAACTAAAAGAGTTGGAGGAGAAGCAATAGATAAATTTCAAAAGGTTCAACATAAAATACCAATGATTAGTTTATCTAATGTTTTTAATGAAGAAGAAATTAGAGATTTTAGTAATAGAATTAAAAATGCAGGATTTAATCCTAAATATGTTTGTGAGCTTAAAATAGATGGGCTTAGTGTTTCACTTCATTATGAACACGGCAAACTTGTTTTTGCTGCAACACGTGGGGATGGAGTTATTGGTGAAGATATAACTCATAATGTTAAAACTATTAAAACAGTTCCTCTTGATTTAGGTCGTGATATTGATATAGAAGTTCGTGGGGAAATCTATATGAATAAAAAAACTTTAGAAAAATTAAATCGTGAAAGAGAAAAAAATGGAGAGACCAAACTTCAAAATGTTCGAAATGCAGCGGCTGGTTCAATTAGACAATTAGATCCTAAAATAGCAGCTAAAAGACATTTAGATACGTGGATTTATCATTTACCTAATCCTCTTGATTATGGACTTAAAACCCATTATGAAGCATTAGAATTTATGAGGGAACTTGGTTTTAAAACAAATCCAGCTTCAAGACTTGTAAGTAATGAATCGGAAATATTAGAGTTTATTTCAGAATATACCAATAAACGTAGTTCTCTTCCTTATGAAATAGATGGAGTAGTTATTAAAGTAAATGATATTGAAACGCAGAAATATTTAGGAGCGACTGCTAAATATCCAAGATGGGCAACCGCTTATAAATTTCCAGCTGAGGAAGTCTTAACTAAACTTATAGATATTAAATTTACTGTAGGTAGAACAGGACAAATTACACCTAATGCAGTTTTAGAGCCAGTTTTAGTTATGGGCTCAACTATTAGAAGAGCAACTTTACATAATGAAGATTATTGTAAAATGAAAGACCTGAGAATAGGGGATATTGTATCAATTAAAAAAGCTGCAGATGTAATTCCAGAAGTAGTTGAACCTAAGATAGAGAGAAGAATTGGAACAGAAGTACCTTTTCAAATGAT
>CAOJKG010000080.1 GCA_948437815.1 uncultured Mycoplasmatota bacterium | reverse complement strand
AAATGAAAGAATTAGAACAAAATTATAAAGCTCAAGAAACATTAATTAGAAGTCAACACAATAGTGAGATGAAAGAATTAGAACAAAATTATAAAGCACAAGAAATATTAATTAAAAGTCAACATAATAACGAGATAAAAAAATCAAAAGAAGAAGTTGTTAGAAAAATGTTATTAAAAGGTTTTAACGATTCTGATATAATTGATGTTACTAATATTTCTTCTAAAGATTTAGAAAAAATTAAGTTAAATATGAAAGAGGCATAAGCTTCTTTTTTCTGTATATTGGCTATTTTTGGTGTTTTATAAAAGTTTTATTTATGTTATAATGGTTATAGTATGCTAGGAGGTAGTATTGTAGTTATGAAGTTTATTCAGATTAAAAACTGTTATAAAGTATATAAAAATGGTGTTACAGCAGTAGCCGATTTAACACTTAATATAGATAAAGGAGAATTTGTATTTGTTATAGGAGCTAGTGGTTCAGGTAAGTCAACATTAATTAAAATGTTATATAGAGAAGAAAAACCTACTCGAGGTGTTGTTCAACTTGGAGGAATAAATGTTGGCAAATTAAGAAATAGAACTGTTTATAAACTTAGAAGAAAATTAGGTATCGTTTTTCAAGATTTTAAATTGTTACCTAAACTTACGGTTTATGAAAATGTAGCTTTTGCTTTAGAATGTATAGGGATGAAAAACAGTGATATTCGTCCTAAAGTTTTAAAAGCTTTGGAACATGTAGGATTAAAAGATAAGATTAGAAGTTTTCCTAATGAATTATCTGGTGGAGAACAGCAAAGAGTTTGTATAGCTAGAGCTATAGTAAATGATCCTAAACTTCTTATTTGTGATGAGCCGACAGGTAACTTGGATGCTAATACTTCAAAAGAAATTATGGAAGTTTTAGATACAATTAATAAAAATCTTGGAACAACTATTATTATGGCTACTCATGACCTTGATATAGTTAAAAGAATGAAGAGAAGAGTTCTTGTTCTTGATAGTGGAGTGCTCTCTAAAGATTATGAGAAAGGAAGTTTTAGAACAAGTGAAAGCGTTTAGAATATTAAAAAACTCAATTAGAGATTCATTTAAAAGTGTTTTTAGAAATTTTAGTTTAAGTATTGCTAGTGTTCTTTGTACTACTATAACATTAATACTAGTGGCTATAGCTATTGTAGTTACTGTTAATGTTAATTATGTAACTAAATCTATGGAGAAAGAACTTACTATTGTAGTTTATGCTAATCGTGATGTTACGGATGAACAAATTAATAATATTGAATCTAGTATTAAAAAAATTGATGTTGTGGATAATGTTGAGTTTAAAAGTAAAGAAGAATGGAAATTAGAAATGAAACAATATTCAGAAACTTTAGAAGTAACTCTTGATAATTTAGATACCAATCCTTTACTTGATTCGTTTGTAGTTAAAGTTAAAGATGTTAAAGATTTATCGCCAACAACTAGAGAGATAAGAAAAATTGATGGTGTTCAAAGTGCTGATTATGGTGAAGGTATGGTTGAAGAAATTATTTCGGCATTTAATGTTATTAAAACTGCAACAATTGGAATGGTTATCGCTTTAATTATTGTAACAGCATTTTTAATTAGTAATACAATTAAATTAACAATTTTTTCAAGAAGAAGTGAGATTGATATAATGAGACTTGTTGGAAGCTCTAATACTTCAATAAGACTACCTTTTGTATTTGAAGGTTTTTTACTTGGAGTTATTGGTTCATTTATTCCAATGATAGTAACAGTGTATGGTTATTTTATTTTATATGAAAAGCTTGGTAGTTCAGCTACATTTAGTATTGTGGAGCTGGTTAAACCATTCCCATTTGTCTTTTATACATCAATTATTTTACTTGTTATAGGAGCTTTAGTAGGTATGATTGGTTCAGCTAGAGCGGTTAGAAAGTATTTGAAAATATGATGAAAAAGTTAGAATATATATTAAGATTAAGCTTAGTGTTAGTTATCTCTTTAGTATTTTTAGTAAGTCCAGAGATGGTTTATGCTGCCTCTAATGATGCAGAAACTCTTGGAGATTTAAGAAAAATTTATGAGTCTGTTTTAGCAGAAAAACGCGCTAATGATAATAAGAGTGAAAAAACAAAAAATGAAATTAAAGAAAAGGAAGCAGATATTTTAGCAGCTAGAGGAGAACTTACAGAAGCTGAAGCTCAAGAGGAAGAAGTGCAATTTAAAATAACAGAGTCTAATCAAGCTATTGAAGAAAATAAAAAGGAATCAGAAAAAGTTTTAGTTTATATGCAACAAGTTCAAAATAAGAATGCTTATGTGGAATATGTAACTGGTTCTTCTAGTATGACAGAATTAGTTACAAGAATTGAAGCTATAAAACAAGTAAGTGATTATATTCAAGTAACTTTGAATAACTTAGAAACAGAAATTGATAAAAATGAAAAGTTAAAAATTGAACTTAATGAAAAGCAAAAAGAACTAGAAAGTAAAATTGCTAGTTATAGATCAGCAGTTTCTAAATTACATACAGATTTAGATTCTTATGATGATATGAATGATGAATTAGATAAAAGAGTTGAACTTGCTAAAAAAGAATATGATACTGCTAAGTCAGCATGTATGAGTAAGGGAAGAGGAACTTCAGATAGTGTACGTTTGAATACTTGTTATGATATTCCTTATAATGGTCAATGGTTACAACCTTTAACTAAAGGAGTTATAACTAGTACAGTTGGGTATCGTACTTATCCGATGACAGGATTTCATAGTGGCATAGATATTGGTGTAGCAGAAGGAACTCCAATTTATGCTTCTGCATCTGGTAGAGTTTCAGGTATTATTAATCGTAGTAGTTGTGGCGGCAATAAATTATATATTAATGTTACAGTTAATGGAAAAAATTATACAACTTATTATTTACATTTACTTAGATTTAAAGATGGTATAAAAGTTGGAGATGTTGTTACTCAAAATACAATTATTGGTTATGTTGGTGGAGGATCTACGGCAAAAAGAAATGGAGGCTATGATTCTTGTACCACTGGAGCTCATTTACATTATGGTGTTCAAAATGGTTGGTATGATGCTAGGTATGGTATTAAAGCCAGTAATGTTATTACTCCTCCAGGCATGAAAAATGCTGTTGGATGGCGTTTTAATTCAAGATATGATTTATATGCTGGATAAAGAAAATTTATAGTTTTTAACTATAAGTTTTTTTATTTTCTAAATTCTTTAGAAAAAAACTATACTTTTAAATTAAAATAATATATAATTTAATTATTATAAAGGATTGTATCTTATAATGGAGGTAACTATTTATGAGTATTAATGATTTTATAAAAGTAGTTGTTAATGAACAAAATAAAAATGAAAAAGATTTTAGTGAAGATGATTTTTATTATATGTTAAAGTATTTAGGAATAAAAAAAGATAAATCGTTAGTTAATGATATTGAAAAGTTTTATCAGGATTTTTTAAATTCTTTAAATAATTCTTTAGTTAAATTTGATGAAAAAAAATTAGGTAGTAATGAAAATACTACACATTATATAGCTTTTTATGCAGATAAAAAAGCGGATTATTTAGAAGCTTTTAAAGTATACTTTCCTGTTAAATATGAATATATGATTAGTGCTTTAAAAACTATTTTCTTATATCTTATTCGTAATAATATAATGGCTACTGTTAAGTTTCATGTTAAAGCTTCTAATGAAGGGATTGTTATTAGATTTTATAAAAAATCGGATATAAAACCTTTTATTGATTATTGTAATAATAATTTTATTTTAAAAGATTTGTTAGAGCAACTTAATCCTTTTATTGCTAATATTCATGGCATAGGTGTAGTCCAAGATGATAATACTTTAGCTTCTTTTAATGAAACTTTATCTAGTATGTTGTTTGAATATTTTGGTTTTTTAAAACAAAATGGTTCTTTTGATTTAGCTAGTGATTTAGACTTTTTAGATTATGTTATGAAAAGGGCAAGTATAGAAGAAAACGATGTATTAAGGTTTAATATTAGAGCAGTAGAACATAGTATTGAATCAATACTTAATAAGAGTAATCCTTTAAATTAGAATTAATATTTAATTCTTTTTTTATGAAATTTTTTATAATAAATGACTAATATATTGAAAAATACTCAATAATATTATATACTAGATGTATATTAGAAATATACAAT
>CAOJKG010000079.1 GCA_948437815.1 uncultured Mycoplasmatota bacterium | reverse complement strand
GTAGTATCATGAGGTATAATAGGAACGACGAAAACTACGTTTATGGTTTTGTAGGGAAAAATATCAAAAAATACCGTAAAATGCGTGGCTTAACTCAAGATGAATTAGCAACAATAGTTAATTATTCACCTTCATTTATTGCTAACATTGAATCTTCCACCCACCAAACTTTTTCATTAGGTGCTTTATGGCGAATAGCTTCCGCATTAGGTGTTGGTCTCCACGAAATCTGTTATGATAACACGAGTTTAGGGAGTGAAAAAAATTTGAAAAGTATGGAATACATATGCAAAGATTGCTCTAACAAGTTAGATATGCCAATGGAAGTAATAGATGTTTTTGAATTTATTTATGCTGTTGGTAAGTCTAAAGAATTGTATCCGACATTTACTTGTCCAAAGTGCGGAGGAAAATTAATTCCACAAAATGTTGATAATTTCAAAATGTGACAAAGCTTGACAGAAGAATATGTTATTATTTAACTGTGATGCAATATGTACAGTGATGAAGAACTATATAATTTAATCGGAGAAAAAATAAAAAACCGCCGCAAAAGTTTAGGAATAACACAAGAAAAATTGGCTGAAATAACCCATTATTCTTTGTCGTTCATTGCTAATATAGAAAGTAAAACCTACCAAACTTTTTCAATAACTGCTCTAAATAATATTGCAAATGCTCTAAATACAACTATCTTAAATTTAATACCTAAAGATGTAGAATTAAAAAAATATAAAATAAATACTAATATAAAATGTGAGTATTGCAAATATAATACGGAAATCTCTATTGAATTAATAAAACTTATGGAGAGTATTAATGATATTACTAACAAAAAGATTAAATTAACTTGTCCAAAATGCCATAAAAAAATAGTTTCTTAATGAAACTATTTAATTTTTAAAACGCTTTCCATAAAAGGTTTAATTTCGCCATCTAAAACTTTTAAAGGATCAGTACTTTCAAAATTACTTCTATGATCTTTAACAAGTTTATAAGGTTCTAGAACATAACTTCTTATTTGACTACCAAAATCAATGTTACTAATATCACCATTGATTTTTTTGATTTCTGCTTCTTGTTCTTCTAATTTTTGTTGGTAAATTTTATTCTTTAACATTTTAATAGCAGTTTCCTTATTTCTTAATTGACTTCTTTCTGTTTGACAAGTAACAACTAGCTTAGTTGGTAAATGAGTAATACGTACTGCTGAATTAGAAGTATTTACTGATTGACCTCCCGCTCCACTTGAGTGATATACATCAATTTTTAAGTCATCTTCTTTTATTTCTACATCTATATCTTGTTGAAATTCTGGCGTCACATTCACAGAAGCAAAAGAAGTATGGCGTCTTTTATTCGAATCAAAAGGAGATATTCTAACTAAACGGTGAACTCCTTTTTCATTTTTAAGGTAACCATAAGGGTAATTACCTTCTATAAATAAAGTTACACTTTTAATCCCCGCTTCATCACCATCTTGTTTATCCACAATTTTATAATTATAATTATTTCTATCTAAAAATCTTTCATACATTCTAAGTAACATACTCGCCCAATCGCAAGATTCTGTACCACCAGCTCCAGGATGTATTTCTAAATAACAAGCGTTACCATCATATTCTTCTGAAAGTAAAGTATCTAACTCTAGCCTTGAAATATCATTAGTTAAACTTAATAATTCATCTTCACTAATATTTTCTATGTCAAGTATTTCTAGTCCTATATCAATTCTATCTAAAAGATCTTGATATTCATTTATTATTTTATTGATATGTTTTAAATGTTGATAAGTAGAATTAGCATGGGACATGTTATTCCAAAAGTCATCTTTATTTACCTCTTTTTCAAGTTCTGTTTTTTCTATAGACAATTTATCTATGTCAAAGAGACCTCCCGATATCTATTAATCTTGTTTTTAATTTATGTAATTCTTGACTTATTTCTTTATTCATAAATGTCCTCCATAACATCTTAATTAATTTTAATTATATCAAAAGTAAATATATTTTTAAAGTATGACTTTTTGCCAAACAAAAAAACAAACGATTATCAGTCGCTTGCTTTAATAATTATTTATTTTTTACGTTCTAAACACGAAACATTATTAATCTTAGACTTTTTTTGCTCACTAAGCAAACTATAAAGCAAATTAATTTTGTTTAATCTCTCATTATCTTCCCAACATAGCTCAGCTAATTTTTTAATAATAGCATCTACTATTTTTATGTGCGTATCTGACAAATCACGATTTTGCAACAAAAATATTAATATTTCTGTTTTTTCATCAATACATTTATGTTTAAAATCTATTGGACATCCAGATAAAGTACTTAAATTATCTAAAACATCACAAAGTTTTATTACCAATGCCCAACTACTCATATTCTTCATTTTAATACTTAAATATCTTGTCTTTCCAAGGGCATCTTTCATATCTTCATCAGTAGTTAATTCCATAACTAATGCACCAATAGAAGCTCCAAATCTTGTAACAATATCAACATAATCTACATCAGTATCTTCAACAACATCATGTAAGAAAGCTGCTGATAAAAGATCTTCCAAATTTTTAGAAGCTTTAAATTCACAAACTATTCTTGCTACATTTAATGGATGATTAATATAAGGTTCTCCAGTAATTCTAAATACTCCATCGTGCATTTCAGATGCGAAAGCAACAGCTTTACTTAAAGTTTTACCATTAATTATATTTTCAAAATTAGCTTTTACTCTGCTTTTCACAGTTAATGGTTCAATGTGATATGCTCTAAATTCCTTTAATTGTGAATCTAAGACTAAATTATAATTATATACTTCTTTAACTCTCTCTAAATTTTTACCATTTATCTCATCAATAATTGTATTTACATCAGAACCATAGTATACATATTTAACATAATAAGAATAATCCCAACTATCTTCAACAACTAGCATGTGAGAATATCTTCCATTATTTCCTTCAAATAATTTTCTTTTAATTTCATTTAATTTCATAATATCTCTTCTTTCTACTTGTATTATAATCTAGTTATTGATATAATAAAAATACATATTATTTATACGCGGCATAACTGGAGGTTATAATGATTAATTTAGAATTATATAGAGTTTTCTACGCAGTAGCTGAAACAGGTAATATAACAAAAGCTAGTGAACAATTACATATATCACAACCTGCTATCACAAAACAAATCAAAAACTTAGAAAAAGAATTAGGAACTCCACTGTTTATAAGAACTAATAAAGGAGTAAAATTAAATGATTGTGGAGAAAAAATATTACTCAACATTAAACAAGGATTAACTTTATTAAATGAAATTGAATATATGACCACAGATTATAATAATTGTAATACAGGAACAATAAAAATCGGTACAAGCACCTCTTTAATGAAAAATTATTTACTTAAACATTTAGAAAAATTTCATCACAACTATCCAAATATTATTTTAGATATATATACCGATCCTACAAAAGACTTAATTAAAAAACTAAAAAACGGAAATATTGACATGATTATAAGTAAACTTCCTCACAACTTAGATAATGACTTATCTTACAAAGAATTAGGTCAAACAAAATATATATTTAGTGCTAACCCAAACTATTTTGATTTAAAAAATAAAACATTAAAACCCTCTGATTTAGAAAAGCTACCAATAATACTGCAAGAAAACCCTGCTAATTCCAGAACTAGTGTTGAAAACTATTTTTTAAATAATAACATAATAATTACACCTAAAATGAACATAGCAAGTTCCAATTTACTAATAGACTTTATAAAAATGGGTTATGGAATTGGTTATGTAACCGAACTTTTTATTAAAGAAGAATTAAATAATAATGAATTAATAAAAATAAATTTAAATCCTCAACCCGAAAAAATATCCTTTGGTTTAATTGTTCTAAAAAATAATCTATTATCAAGCTGTTGCTCTAAATTTATAAATAGTTTAAAAAAAATATAGATAAAAATAATCTATATTTTTTAATTCTTAGGTATTTTAGAAACTATTTCTTTATGCTCTCTACATCCAAGATAATCTTTATCAAGTAATTCATAATTTTCTAAATAACTATATTTAAACATCAATATTTTTTTAACAGATTCATTAATTCTTTCTTCACTTATATTATTTTTTACATAATCTAAAGATTTTTCTATATCATCAGGCATAAGTAAAATATCAACACCAGCTTCTATTGCTTTAACAATTATTTCTTCTTGTGTGTAATTATCAGTTAAAGCTTTCATATTAAGAGCATCTGTTATAACAAGACCATTAT